>CAZBQP010000056.1:0-7443 GCA_964494075.1 uncultured Clostridia bacterium | reverse complement strand
ATTTTTTACTTTCATTTCGTACCTGTCCCCTCCATTTCTTTTAAGAGTCTCTGTCTTTCCTGCTCCAGTTCCTCATCCGTCCATTCTGACAATTCCCCCACTCCCTTAGCGGACAGCAACAGCTGCACCGCCTTCAAGTCGGGCGGAATATCCTTCTTTGTCTTTTTTCGTTTGGTGAGCTTCAACTCTCCGTCCACCTCCGCAAATTCCTCTGTCACTTCCGCCACTTGATACCCAAGTGCCACTTTTAACAGTGCATCCTCCAACCGTTCGTTTTTTTCTGCCTGTTTTTTTACCCTCCCTCTATTCCCACTCTCTGCCTTTTTCTTCCTTGTTTCCTCACTCATCTCATACATACCCCTCTCATTTTCATATTCTCCTTCTTCCCCTTCTCAATTTTCTCGCCAACCTTTCCTTATCTTTTTGAATTTCCGTCTTGATTATATTCGGCGTATTTTTCGGTCTCGTCATCAAATAGTAACGCATCTCGTCCAAGCTGTGATCGTTCACCTTTCTCGGCACGTCTCCACTCCCCCAGTAATACCCTTTCAACTCGCTAATCAAATTCACGCAATTATTGAAGATATAGAGGTTTGGTTGTCCGTTATCCTGCTTCAAATAACTCTTCACTCTTGCAATCCCCGAAAACAAATCCTTTTCCACATCCGGATTGACGAGAATATCCCGTTCGTAAAACAATTCTACTACGCTCTTGACCGAGCCCAGCGTCCGTTGTTTTGCAGCGCTGTCAATGAGCGCACAAATACGCCCTCGGCTGTCGGTATGCCAATCGAGTTTTCGACAGATTTCCTTGATAGCGTCGGCATGATAATCAATGTCCCGTCCTGCCTCATAATGCTCGTAAACGACGTACACGTTGTCGTCAAAATCCACCGCATACCAATGCGCCGACAGCGGATTGTTCAACCCGGGATCAATGGAAATATTATCTTGCCACTCCTTAGGCAACGCAAACGGCTCTATGACGTGTATATGCTCGTCAAATTCAGGATAGACAAGCCCTGCCGCCGCCGTCGTAAACCTTCCGTATCGCCGAGCCTGCAAAAGATGTTCGTCCATACTGCTCGCCAAAGCCTCCACTTCCCCTTTGTCCAAATAAGGATTGTCGCTCCATTCCATGAATTCATACCAAACCTCTGGATCCTTTCTTCTGTTGAGAAAAATCTCGTTATACACAAAGGTCAAGCCTTTGAGCGGCGTCATTGTGCCGAATAAATCCCCCTTTCGATCCAACACACGCATGCGACATTCCGCATAGATATCCTCCGTCGGTTCCTCGTCAAACCAAACGAAATCAAGCGACGCACCTTGGAATTTTTCCCTGCCTTGATCGCAACTCTTAAACCCGATCACGGACGAACCGCCCATCACGTTTTTCACCCGAATAAAATCAATAACACCATGTTCGGGGGCATCCTTTCTGCCACTGATCATCACGACGTCCTCAATCCAATCCGGCCGCAGATACCGCAAGATTTTCCTTTGCGCAACGTCTCGCTGCACTTGTTGAGAAAGAGACACAACCCATCCGCAAACATCTTTTCGGTTTTGTCGATAGGGATGAATTCCCCTCGCCATGTACACACATTCCACCGCGCCACATTCCGTCTTGCCAGAGCGATTTCCCCCGAACACCCAACGATTACGCTTTGGACAGCGATGAAATGCAAGCTGCTTCTCATGTTTTTTCTCTCCCGTGTTATAGGTAGCAATCGGACTTTCTCTGCGTTTTTTCTGTTCCCTTTCCACACGGCGCAATCTTTCTACAATTTCTTTCAAACTTTCCGTCAAAATGTCAAAAACCTCCCCCTTCCTTGGCATTATAATGGTATCACGTATGCGGTACTCACTACATCGGGCTCGAACGCCCCTATACAAATACATAATGTTATACGTCTTGCTCGTCCTATTTCTATGCGCAAGCCTCATTCCTCGCCCCGTCCATGCCAAAGCGGACTCCGAATTTTCCCTTCCTTCCGTCGGCGATTACGCCTGCATTCTATCGGACGACGTCTTTTTCTACGCAACGCCTGATGAGCGCAAAGGACTATTCCTGTTGCCCAAAAGCTATTACGTGCGTCTGATGGAATACGGCTCCGACTTTTGCAAGGTGGAATACCAACGCAACGAAAGCGCCGCACAACGTCTCGTCGGGTACGCACGAACGGAAGAACTTACCTTTGTAGACTACGTCCCCGTCCGTCCTTATCTGTATTACGTATTCGACGTAAAATACACAATCGAGGACGCACAAACAGGGAACTCCTCCCTCTTGACGCAAATCACCCTCTCCTGCGTATATTACGGAGATTATCGCATAGGCTCAGAAAACTACTGTTATGTGTTACGAGGCGAGGAGTTCGGATATATTCCCAAACCGAGCGGACTTTCCTACGATTTGAATACGGAGTATACAGACTATTTAGCATCTTTGACACCCCCTTCGAGCGAAATCCCCGAAGATCCTGCCGACACAGCCTCCCCTATGCAAATTGCCATTTTAATCGTCATTTGCCTTTTAGTCCCGGTGCTGGCTGCCTTTATCTTGAAACCTTCCAAAAAACCAACCTTCGAAACGGAAGACTAACAAGGATAAAAATTCGTTTTCTTTTTAATAATCACCTTGTCATAAAGTTCTCTTATCGACTTTCCAAGTTTTTTCCTTCCCGTTCCACTCGTTTGTACATCTTTTGAATAATTTCAATATGTATGAGTTCCTCGTCAAAGTATTTTTTCGTCAATCCAGCCCGATGAAGCATCGCTTCCAACCGCTGGAAACACCGAGCTTGCATACGAAGCCGCTTAGAATCGCTCCAACGCTCGATCTCTGTATTTTCCATTCCTTTTCTCTCACCGAAAAAATGGATACGCACCAGAGTTTGTTCCACTTCGTTCAATCGAAGCAATGTCTCTCCTATCACCTCTTCCAACCAAGCAAGGCATCGTTTGTGGAGAATTTCCTTCGCCAAGTACTCCGCCAACGCTTCCGTATCCATGCGCCCGTCACAAGACAATAGCGCTCTATTCTTGATGTGTTGCTCATACGTTGTTTGCATCATCGACAAAAACGGATAGGTGTGCAACACTGCCTTTGTATAATTCTCCAACAATAATCACCTCTCTATGAACCTACGTTCGTGTATTTCTTTCGTCCACCACCCTTTTTCGGAAAACGTATCGTCTGCGGCGGGTGTTGACGTGCCTATTATGCCACCCGTTTGCTATTTTTGCAAGCTCTAACTTCCACTTTTTTACCTAAAAATGCGAACATTTGTTTGTATTAAAATGGACATTATGGTTAAATTATGACATATGTATGCCTATTATAAGCCGAATTTTTCCAAAATCCGGAAAAATTTGGTTATTTTGCATAACAAACTTTCCCCCTTCGTCTTCAAAACGTTACACTATGTAAAATCCACTTTCCAAAATCTCCCCAAGCAAAAAGCATGCCGTAATGCCACTTTTTTTTAATTATTCTTATTGACTTTTCACATATTACCGTGGTATAATAATAGTGTATGAAGAAAATTACTGCTACAATTTTATTAACGATCGCTTTCACCACTTTCTGTTCTTCGGAAGCGGCGCTTTCTTGCGCACAAACCTATTCCGCTTTTGCAGAAGAAAATAGCGTAACTGCAGAACTCGTCGTCCCCAACTCGTACGAACAACATCTGGGACTAAACGCTCCTTGCGACGTTGCGGCAACCCAAGGGTTTCTTGCCATTGCAGACGGCAACACCCTCTATGTATTCGACAAGGCGGACAACGTCTATCGTCAATACGAGCACTCCGCCCCCATTCAAAAGGTGGAATTTGACGGATGCGGCAATCTCTATTTCGTTTCCGAACTGGAATTGTACAAGTTTACCCCGGAAAGCATGAAAAACGGCGAGACAGCCACTCCCCTTTCCATCACCTGCAAAGGGCTATTCGCCATCGAAGACGACGTGTTGTGTTATTACACAAGTTTGAATGCGTTGAAGTTTTATTCTCTCTCCGAAAACACCTCTTTGGGGGAAGTTTCTCTGCGATCTCCCTTGCAAAGTGAAAGCCCGCTTGCTTTCGGGAAAGACGGGCTTTATTGCCTAACCGAGAGTGAAACAACGGCAAACGGCTATACCGTGTATGCAATCAATCTCCAAACGTACGGATTGACACAGATTATCGACGTGAACGAAAAGCTCCGTTCCCTCACCGTTGCCAACAATCTCTTATGTTTCGTAACCCAAAGCGGCGATTTCTTCACCTACAACGTCACTGACCTTTCAGGCAAGGACGATATTGCAATGGTCGACCCGATCACAAGCGATAAAAACGGTTACGTTTCTATCTCTTCCTTCAACGGAAACGTGTACGCTGCGCGCGGCGATGTCATTCGTCATTACTCCGTTGAAAACGCTTGCTTCACCGATTATGAAATCGGCGCTTCGTCCTCTTCCGTCAATCGTTTGAACGGCGCAAGCGAGCTCACGTTGAACGGAAATAAACTTTTCATTGCAGATGACGACAATGGGCGAATTGCCGTCTACGATACGGAATCTCAAACGTTTGGTGCTGACATTCGCACCGAGCTCGACAATCCCTATCTCGAATCCTACCAAACCACGTTGCTCGCATCTTCCTCTACGGAAGCAATCGTGTACAGCTTAGCAAAACGCTCCTACGGCGAAGCCTTGCTCACCGTGAGCATGGAAAAACAAGCTGCCGAAGGCAAAATTATCGGTACGGCGAGCGTTTACGGACGATACTATCTCCTCACCGAAAACAACTATTGCTACACTTTGAGCAAGGAAAGCGGCGACTGGGCTTGGACCAAAATGCAAAAAAATACCCAGACCTTGCGCGCCGTTGCCTTCACCGCCGACGTATACGGCAGTTTATACGTCTCTTACGACGATGACACAACCTATCGCTACACGGAAAAAGAGTTGTTAAGCGCAGATGCACGTGGGCAAAAAGTGCTCGAAGGCTTACAATCACCACAAAAAATCTCCGTCGATTACGAGACCGATCTCTACGCTCTCGTAGACGGAACGATTTATGAATATTCCCAAAATGAAGGGGGTATGTACGAGTTGGAGTCCTCCTATACGCCTAATTATCATCTCGTCAACGACCATTCTCCCTCTTTGGAAAGTTTTGCTTTCGGCTTAGATACGGAATTCACCTATCTTCTCTATGAGGGCGATTATATCGTAAAAACGAACGAGCTGAAAATCCCTGCCGTCAATCCCATTCCCGTGGGCAATGCCGCAGAATTGATTTTCGGAGAAACCCATCAAGATTTCGAAGTCGTCAACATAGCGACAAACGCTATTCTCATCGAATTTGACGTTACCAAATTGCAAGAATCCACGCAGTTCCCCTACGTCGCTTTTGAACGTACCCAGGAAACTCAGACGGCGCTCAAACTCGGCGAAGAAGGGGATTATTCCCTCGTTGCCATCGCTAAACAACGCACGGGCGAATTTAAGACCTGCCTGGTATTGACCACTTCTTGCGAAACACTCACGCAAGAATTATATAAAACAGACTATGAAACGCCGACGAGCGGCTATCTCACCAACGACGTTTCCCTCTATAAATTCCCCTACGTACATGATGCATTGACGTTGGGAACACTGAAAGGAGGCGAAAAAGTTACCCTTCTCGGCGAAGTGATGAAGCTCGACCACGCCTATTACGAGATCAGTATCACGGACGAAAACGGAATGGTAAAAATCGGGTACGTGCCGAAATCCTACGTCACCGCCTTTGACGGAAGAACCCCTCAACCTGAAACGGTGGTAAACGGCGACACGGAAACGGACACCGACGGTGTGTGGCGCATGGTGTACCTTATTTTAGGCTTTGGAACCATTCTCATTCTCGTCGATTATCTTATTTTACACAAGTGGAAAGATTTGGAGGACTAATCCCCCATTCTTATAAAACAAGCATACCATGTATGCAATCATTTCAACAAGGAGGAACGATCTTCATGTCAGATTATCACCCAAGCGTAGACCCGCTATGTTCTTTTACTGCGGATCGTTTCGCAGTAAAGTTACTGTAACCAGATCTTACGCTACCCCAAAAATAGAGTGAACGTGGAGGTAGATTATTATGGACAAAGAACTTTTTAACTTATTAAAAAATAAACGTTTCGTCGAATGTGCGGAAAGAGTAGAAAAATACTCCCCGGAAGCACTCGCCGAAGTCTTGAACGAACTTACCCAAGCAGACGAAAGTCTACTCGTCCCTTTCTGTCAGGCAATCGACAGCGTTTTGCTTGCAGACGTACTTGTCCTGCTCGATAAATCTTTGCAGCAACAAATCATCGGCGGCTTACACGATGACGAGCTGGAAAAGGTGATGGACGAAGTATCCGTAGACGATACGGTTGAAATCATCGAAGACATGCCCGAGGCACTCGTACGACGTATTGCAGAGCTTGACGAAATCATGATACTCTTACAAGATCGCAATTATCCCGTATTAAAGCCCTTGCTTGCATCCATGAACGCCATCGACCTTGCCGAGGTGTTTGAAGAAACAGAGAGTGACACCGATCTATTGATCCTTTTCCGTCTACTCCCCAAAGACCTTGCCGCCGAAACTTTCGTGGAAATGGATACGGACGTGGGCGCACGATTGCTGAGCAAAATCAACGACCGAGAATTGAAAGCCGTCCTGGATGAGCTTTTCCTCGACGACACCGTAGACTTGCTGGAAGAGATGCCGGCGAGCGTCGTCAAGCGTGTACTTGCACAAAGTGACGTAGAAACACGTGCCTATATCAACCAGATTTTGCGTTACCCGAAAGACAGTGCCGGCAGCATCATGACGATTGAATTCGTGTCTTTACGCCCCGATATGACGGTGGAAGATGCATTCGAACGTATTCGCCGAACAGCAATCGACAAGGAAACCATCTACACCTGTTACGTCATAGATCCCACCAACAAACTGTTGGGCTTGGTCACCGCTAAAGATCTCATGCTTGCGCAAAAGACAGATCTGATTCAGGACATCATGAACGACAACGTCATCTATGCTTACACGGAAGAGGACAAAGAAGAGGTTGCGCGAACGATTTCCGATTACGGATTTTTGGCACTCCCTATCGTCGATCGTGAAATGCGACTTGTCGGGATCGTCACCGTAGACGACGCCATGGACGTCCTGCAAGATGAAAACGACGAAGACATTGCAAAGATGGCGGCAATCACCCCCACCGATAAACCCTATTTGAAGACGAGCGTCTTTTCCCTGTGGAAAAACCGTGTACTTTGGCTGCTAATTCTCATGCTCGGGGCAACGTTTACAGGCCTCATTCTCAACAGCTACGAAGCGCAACTTTCCACCTGCCTCGTCGCTTGCGTACCCATGATCATGGGTACGGGTGGTAACTCCGGCTCTCAAGCCTCCGTCACC
>CAZBQP010000055.1:0-7882 GCA_964494075.1 uncultured Clostridia bacterium | reverse complement strand
AATAAGAGCTACTACGTGCGTGGCACGTTCACAGCGAAGAATCTTGATTTTGCCAAGGACGTACTCTTTATCGCCGATCAGGGGGTAGATTCCATCTCCATGGAGCCCGTCGTGACTGAATTGGAAGATTTGCAGATCACGAAGGAACATTTGCCCGTTATTGAAAAGGAATATGAGAATCTTTGCGACGCATACCTTGAACGTCACGCCAAGGGGGAGGGATTCAACTTCTTCCATTTTAATGTGGATTTGGAAGGAGGACCTTGTCTTTCCAAGCGTGTTTCCGCTTGCGGTGCAGGCAACGAATATTTCTCGGTGGCGCCCAACGGCGATCTCTATCCCTGTCATCAGTTCGTGGGGGACGATAAGTTCCGCATGGGCAGCGTGTACGAGGGAATCGTGAGAGGGGATATTCGCGAACAGTTCAAGAATTCCTGCTTGTTCACCCGAAAGAAATGCGAGGATTGCTTTGCGAAATTCATCTGCTCGGGCGGTTGCAACGCCAACAACTATCACTACAACGGAGATATCAACGATCCCTATGAAGTGACCTGCGGCATGATGAAAAAGAGAATTGAATGCGCTATGCATATTCTCGCCGAAAAGAAACTGCTCGGCGGAAGCAATTCTGCACAATAACCTTGCGAACGTATCCCCCAAAGCGTACCTTATGCATACAGAGAAAGAAATGTTGAAAAGGAAGCAAAAAAAGAGACTTTTTTTCAACAGGGGGATAAAAATTTTCTCAATTCTCGTCGATATTTCTTGACGAGAGTATTAAAAATAAGGTATAATATTAAAGATATTGTATTCGGAAGAAAAACCGAAACACAACAGGAGGCTTTTATCAACATGGGCAAAAGAAAATCGACAGTATTGATGGTTTTGCTCACCATCGTCATCGTCGCACTTTGCGCACTTACGATATTCCCCAGCTTTGCCATTCCCGGAACGGTAAAGATTTGGAATCCCGCAGTGTTGCAGTACGACGAAGGGGCGGATCTCGGCGGCGGATATTATGCATATTACTATCCCACCGGCGTTATTTCCGAAACCGAATATAAAGAATTGTCTGAAGAAGACCAAGATACTTACGTACAATACAAAGGTTTGTATTTGAAAAACGACGCAGATTACGGCGTGATTGCAGGTCTGTCTGTGGATGAAGACGAAAACGGCATTTCCGATGAATTCGAAGCAGAATTCCAAAGAGCCGTGGAAGAAATCACCGCTCGTTACACGAAGAAGGGATATTCCGATTTCCGTGTAGCGGTTGTAGATGACCTTGCGATTCGTGTACAGATTCCTGCATCGTGCGAAACGGAAGAAAGAACGGCGTTTGAAAATGCTTGCTCGACCTTCGGTTTGTTTGCTGAAACGGGAGCAATGACGATCACTCTTTCCGATTCCGTGGTTTCTCAGCTCGACAAAGCTGACGGCGACCTTACGAAGATTATTAAAGAATTCTCCGTACACACGCAGTATGACGTAGCCTTCATCAAGGCGACCTTCACCTCGTTGGGTAAGGAAATGCTCGATGAATTCGCATATGAAGTGGAAGCTGCTGAAAGCACTTCCTCGTCCTCTTCCTCCTCGGAAGAAGTGACGCTCAAATTCATGGTCGGTGACGAAGCTGTGATCACGTTGAACAGCAGCTCCCTCGATCAGGGTGTGATTACCACGAAATACGAGATGAAATATCCCGTTGCAAACGCTTCTGAAAAGGACTACGTGGAAACGCTCGTGATTCTTTTGAACTCTGCGTTGCACAATGCAGATGGGTTTAACGTTGAATTTGAAGCAATTCCCACCAGCCAGGTACGCACCTACGGCTCTGTATTCGGCGCAAACACCCTTCTTTTGCTCTATATCGCAATCTTTGCCGTAATCGTTGCGTTGATTGTATACGGGGTTGTTACGATGGGTAGATTTGGTATCGTTGGCGGTTACGCAACGGTAAGCTACCTCATCATTACGGGGCTTTGCTTTGCATTTATCGCAACCGGCGCTTATGAAGTCACGCTCGGCACGGCGCTTGTGTTCCTTGTCGGACTTGTGTTCATGAACGTAATGCACGCATATACCTATAAGACGATTAAAACGGAAGTTGGATCGGGTAAGACGATTGTTTCCTCTGTGAAGAACGGTTACAACAAATCTATCTGGACGACGGTGGACGTTTATGCGGTGCTTTTGCTTTCTGCACTCGCTCTTCTCATCGGTGCTGCAGGTTTGCATACGCTTGCTACGCAGGCAATCATCTGTATTGTGACGGCTGCGTTCTGTAACTTACTCTGGACGAGAGTTATTAACTACCTCTTCCTTAGCGCAAGCAAGAATCAGTATCAGTATTTCCGTGTGGTAAGGGAGGATAACGACGATGAGTAAGCTCTTGAAAAAGTTGACGGATATTAAAATTATTTCTTTGATCCTCGGCGTTATTTTGGCGGCAGCGGTAGCCGTTGGTATTTTGGGTGAAGTTTTCACCTTCGGCGTGTTTAATCAAGACGCACTTTTGAAAGATACCCAGACGTTGACCGTCTCTATCAACCAGTACGTGTATATCACCGACGAAAAGCTTGAGAAAGTGGAAACGGAATGTAAAGAAGTCCTTGGCGAATACGGTATCGTATACGAAATGAAGGGTAAAATGTCCGGTGACGTTTCCGAAATCGTGTACGTATTCAGCAAAGACGTTGATTTGACTTCGGCAAAAGCAGACCTTGAAAGCGCACTTGCCGCTTTGACGGGGGAAAACGGTGCGTTGAGTGGCTCGACCGTGCTTGTCGCATTGAACAGCGAAGATGCTGTTGCAACGTTGACAAATCATTACGTGCTTCGTGGTATTATCGCAGGTGCTGTGCTTGTAGTGCTCGTGTTTGCATACGTAGCAATTCGTTACGGTTTGTATATGGGAATCGTAGGCGGCGCTTCGACGTTGGTCGGCACGTTGCTTACCGTAGCCCTCATCATTTTAACTCGTATTCCTGTAACCGCTTCCGTGATTTACGTGATTGCAGTCGGCGCAATTCTCTCTGCGGTGATGAGCGTGATTGCACTCAATAAAATCCGTGAGGAAAAAGAAGTTCTTCCTGCTTGCAACGAAATCTTGACGTTGGCTGCTCTTTTGGGCGCAGGCATCGTTGTAGTCGGCGTTGTGGCTACGATGGGCGTAAGATGGTTTGCTCTCCTTTCCTTGCTTGCATTGCTTGCAGCAACGGTGGTTAGCCTTCTCTTCGTACCTGCATTGTACACGCCCTTCAAAGTTGCCTTGGACAACAAACCCGTGGAAGGCGCTTACGTAGGCGCAGAAAAAACCTCCACGAAAGTGAAGAAAGTTTACGAGAAGAAAGAAGTGAAAGCAGCTCCCGTAGAAGAAGCTGCAGCAGCTCCCGTTGAGGAAGCTTCCGTGGAAGAAGCTGTGGAAGCACCCGTTGAGGAAGCTCCCGTAGAAGAAGTAGCAGAGGCTCCCGTAGAAGAAGCTCCTGTGGAAGAAGAAAAACAGGACTAAGTCCGAACAAGTTGCGGGCGGGCGGGAGCAAACTCCGCCCGCCCGAATATTTTATATCACGGCTTATTTTATGGTGACAAGTCACGTGTGAATAGCGATATAGGGCAATGCGCTCTATGTAAAAGAGTAGACATTAAAAATGCGTTTGTCCCCGAAAACGAGGGGGGCAGGTGTGAGAATAAAGAAGAAAAAGAGAGAGACTTATGAAAAAAATCGTTCCCGAATACTCCTTTTCGGCAGAACAACTGAATAGAGTGTCCGATCTTGCGATGGCAACGGGGTTGACGGAACAGATCACGCGAATCTTGTATGCGCGCGGCGTAGACACTGAAGAAAAGATTCGCAAATTTATGCGCCCTTCGGAAAAGAATTTCCTTTCCCCTTTCCTTATGAAAGGCATGAAGGAGGCAGTGGAGCTTATTACTCAGGCTCGTGACGAGGGGAGAACGGTGGCGGTGTTTGGCGATTATGACGCCGACGGTATTTGTGCTTCCGCCATTATGTATCATGCCCTCAGACAGTTCGGCATCGAGGCGCACGTGTACGTGCCCGAACGCTCGGACGGATATGGATTGAGTATAGAAGCGGTGGATCGCATCTTCGAGGATTGCAATCCCGAGCTGTTTATCACGGTGGATTGCGGTATTTCTTGTGCGGAAGAAGCGCAATATATTTATGAGCTTGGTTCGGACGTTATTGTCACCGACCATCACGAGCTTCCGGAAGTCCTTCCCGATTGCATTATCGTCAATCCAAAACTCAAAGACGACTATCCTTACGACAATCTCTGCGGCGCAGGGGTTGCGTTTAAGCTGGCTTGCGCCCTAATCGGCGAAGCCGCATATGAATATTTAGACTTTGCCACCCTTGCCACCGTTGCGGACAGCGTGCCCCTGTTGGGGGAAAATCGAGATATCGTGACGGAGGGGTTGAAGAGGTTTAACACCCGTCCTCGTTCCTGTTTTTCTCTTTTACTTGGGAAAAATTACGATGGGATTACGGCGCAGACTTTGGCGTTTACCGTTGCGCCTCGTGTCAATGCAGCAGGGCGTATGGGGGATGCACGTGCGGCGTTCCAGCTCTTTATTTCCGACGACGAAGGGGAGATTTACGAGCTGGCTACTAAGCTTTGCTTGTATAACACCGAGCGTCAGAAATGTTGCGACGAATTGTACGCTTCCGCAAAGAAAAAACTCTTGGAAAAGGGTGCGTACGACAACGTTATTATGCTTTCCGACGAAAGCTGGAATAACGGCTTTATCGGCATTGTGGCAGCACGGATTGCGGAGGAATACAATCGCCCCACCCTTTTGTTCGTCCATCACGGCGATATGCTCAAAGGGAGTGCACGAAGCATTGAAAACGTCAATATTTTCACGGCGTTGAAAAATTGTTCGGAATATATCGAAGAGTTTGGCGGACACGCCCAAGCGGCGGGGATTAACGTACGAGTGGACAAGTTTGACGAACTTGAAAGGGCGTTAAACGAAGAGATAGGACGGACGTACGCTCCCGAAGATTTTGAACAGATCGTTCACGTTTGCGAGGAAATCAAAGGACCGTTCCCTGAAAAATTTGCTCGTGAAATCGTACAGCTCGAGCCGTACGGTGTCGGTCATAAACGCCCCTTATTTTTCATTTCGGCAGGGGCATGTACGGCACGACCTGTTAAAGCAATGTCTCCTCACATTTCCGTGAAGAGTGATTATATCGACTTGATGTATTTTTCCGGTGCGAAAAATATGAAGATTATCGAAAGCGACGTTCGGAAACAATTCATCTTCGACGTCAATCTGTCTAAGTATAAGGGCAGAGAGTATATCAAAGGGTACGTGCGTGATTTGCTTTACGACGGGAAGACGGGAAGAGAGACGACGGTGAGCATTTTTGCCAACTCGATTGCCCGTTTCTACGCCCCTCACTCGGGGTTGGAACCTGTTGAACTTTCCATGGAAGAAGTGAAGGCGTTGATTGCAAGAAAACGTGCGGAATGTCCATATGGCTTGTGCTTAATCGCTTCGGATCGGCGGACTTTGCGATTCTATGAGGAACTGGAAGGCTTCGGCTGCGATTTGTTCTATCCCTCGTCGAGGAATTTGGCAAATATGCTGATAGTATCTCCTGCCCCCGATGCGGACTTGTCGGGATACCGTGATTTTATCTTTTTGGATACTCCGTCTGATTTCCATATCGAGTCGTTAAGTGGCAGGCAGGTATTTGTTAACCGTGAAATTTGCGGTTATAAAATGTTTGAAGGGTTGGACGTTGCAAGAGAGAGTCTTTTGGAAATTTTCTCCGCTCTTCGCCATGAGGTGAACAGTCTTTTCGGAGATAGTGTGGAAGAAATTGCTGATGCGTGCGACGGCTTAGGCTTCGATAAACGTGAGTTTATTTTTGCGCTCAAAGTGTTTGAAGAGCTTGGGCTTGTGGCACTCGGTGATGGACGGCTCATGGTGTATCGTGGCGTGAAAGCCGACCTTTCAAATTCAAGTATTTATAGAAAAGTTTGTCTTTTGCAACAGGTTTAAGAATGGAAAGTACGTTAGAAAAAATTCAACAACTGTATAATGCGGAAGATCGGGAAATGCTGTTGAGGGCATACGAGTACGCCAAACAAGCGCACGCTAATCAAAAGCGTGCTTCCGGCGAGCCCTATTTCATTCATCCCTGTGCGGTTGCGGAAATCTTGATGGGGCTGGGGTTAGACGCAGCGACGATTGCTGCGGCGCTTTTGCACGACGTGATTGAGGATACGGATGCAACTGCCGAGGATATTAAACGGGAGTTTGGTGACGAGGTGTTGGGACTGGTTAATTCGGTGACCAAGCTCGAAAAAATCGTGTTCAAGTCCAAAGAGGACGAAAACGCTGAGAATTTCCGTAAAATTTTCGTTGCGATGGCAAAGGACGTACGTGTCATCATCATCAAGCTTGCGGATAGATTGCATAATATGCGTTCGTTGAACTTTCTTTCTTACGAGCGTCAACAGCGCATGGCGAAAGAGACGCTGGATATCTATACGCCGCTTGCCGGGCGTTTGGGTATTTCGCAAATCAAATGTGAGTTGGAAGACTTGTGCTTAAAATATCTCGATCCCGAGGCGTATGAAGACCTTGTCTATAACATTCGCCAAAAGGTGAGTGAGCGGCAGGAATTCGTCAACAATATCGTGGCGGAAATTAAGGAATTGATGAAGAGCGAAGGGGTGGAAGGCGAAGTCTTCGGCAGACCTAAGCACTTCTATTCCATCTATAAAAAAATGAAAAACAAAGGCAAGACGTTGGATCAAATTTACGATTTGACGGCGGTGCGTGTCATTGTGAAAACGGTGGGGGAATGTTACACCGTGTTGGGGCGGATTCACGTTCGTTGGAGTCCTATCCCCGGTCGCATTAAAGATTACATCGCCACGCCAAAGCCTAATAAATATCAGTCTTTGCATACGACGGTTATGACCAAATACGGGCAGCCGTTTGAAATTCAAATTCGTACGGAAGAGATGCACCGCGTGGCGGAATTCGGTATCGCAGCGCATTGGAAGTATAAAGAAGGCAGAACGGAAGGGGAGATGACGGACGTAGAGAGCCGTCTTACGTGGCTGCGAGAAGTGATGGAATGGCAGGGAGATTTGAAAGACTCCAAAGAATTCATCAATGCGTTAAAGACGGAGCTTTACTCGCACGAGTTGCTTGTGTTTACCCCTCGTGGAAAGGTGATTTCGCTCCCTCCGGAAGCGACGCCCATTGATTTTGCATACGCCATTCATTCGGAAGTGGGTAACCATTGCACGGGTGCACGTGTCAATTCCAAAATCGTGCCGTTGAATACGACGTTGGAAGTGGGGGATGTGGTGGAGGTCATCACCTCGCCAAACTCCAAAGGTCCTTCACGTGACTGGCTCAAATTTATCAAATCTTCTTCGGCGAAGGCAAAAATTCGTCAATTTTTCAAGAACGAGCTAAAAGAAGAGAATATCCGCATCGGGCAGATTAAGCTGGACGAGGAAGCCAAGAAAAAAGGCTTCACGCTGTCTACGCTGCTCACCGAGGAAAGCTTTAAGCGTATCAGCGAGCGTTTTTCTTTCAATGAGCAGGAAGAAATGTTTGCTGCGGTGGGTTACGGCTCTATTTCCGTCAATCAAATTTTATTCAAGCTGATTGACTTTTACAGAAAGGAAACGCCTTCGGCGTTTGAAATTCATTCTACGGGTTCTGGCAAGTCTACGGGTGGCGTGCTTGTCAACGGACAGGCGGGAATGTTGTTGCGTTTTGCAGGTTGTTGTTCCCCCGTTCCCGGCGATCAAATCGTGGGATATACCTCTCGTGGACGAGGGGTAGTGATTCACCGTGCGGATTGTCCGAATATGCGATC
>CAZBQP010000054.1:0-7929 GCA_964494075.1 uncultured Clostridia bacterium | reverse complement strand
TTGATTGCGGACAAGGAGTCAGCCGCGCAGGAAAGACCTGCGATACCCGTTGCGAAGAAGCGACGTACTTTGGTGTCGTGCAATGCCATTTCCAAAGATTCATAGCTGTACTTATCGTGCATATAGTGGATAAGGTTCAACGTGTTCACGTAGAGGTCTGCAAGCCAAGTCATCATATTTTCAAACTTGTTGCAAACTTCGTTGAAATCAAGCGCATCGTTGCTCGTGATAGGCATAAATTCAGGGGATACCTGCATAGGTTTGCCCGTAACTTTGTCCTTCATGATTTCATCTTTACCGCCGTTGATTGCGTAAAGCAAGCACTTAGCGAGGTTTGCTCTTGCGCCGAAGAACTGCATATCTTTGCCGACTCTCATACAGCTTACGCAGCAAGCGATTGCATAGTCGTCACCCATTTCAGGACGCATCAAATCGTCGCTTTCGTACTGAATGGAAGAGGTACGAATGGAGATGTCTGCACAGTATCTCTTGAACGCCATGGGAAGTTTCTTGGACCAGAGTACCGTAAGGTTGGGCTCGGGAGCAGGGCCAAGGTTATCAAGGGTGTGAAGGATACGGAAGGATGTCTTAGTGACAAGCGTTCTGCCGTCTACGCCCATACCGCCGATGGATTCGGTAACCCAGGTAGGGTCGCCGGAGAAGAGTTCGTTGTATTCCTTCGTTCTCATGAACTTCACGATACGAAGTTTCATTACGAAGTGGTCGATGTATTCCTGTGCTTCCGTTTCGGTGATAAGCCCCTTCGCAAGGTCACGTTCGATATAGATATCGAGGAAGGTGGTATTTCTACCGATGGACATTGCAGCGCCGTTCTGATCTTTAACAGCTGCAAGGTAGCCGAAGTACAACGCCTGGATTGCCTGCTGAGCAGTTTCTGCGGGCTTGGAAATATCGCAACCGTAGATTGCAGCCAATTCCTTCAAAGCTTTGAGCGCTTTGATCTGTTCTGCAAGTTCTTCACGATCTCTCACCTTTTCAGGTCTCATTTCGCCGTTGATGGAAAGTTTGTCTTCTTCCTTCTTTTTGATGAGGTAATCTACACCGTACAAAGCGATACGACGATAGTCACCGATAATTCTACCACGACCGTACGCATCGGGAAGACCGGTCAAAATGTGTGCGGAACGAGCCGCTCTCATTTCGGGCGTGTATGCATCGAACACACCTTCGTTGTGCGTCTTACGATACTTCGTGAAGATTTCCTTCACCTGAGGATCGAGTTCGTAACCATACATATTGAGTGCACCTTCTGCCATACGAATACCGCCGAAGGGCTGCAAAGAACGCTTGAAAGGAGCGTCCGTCTGAACGCCTACGATCTTTTCAAGATCCTTATCCAAATAGCCTGCGCCGTGCGAAGTGATCGTGGAAACAATCTTCGTGTCTGCATCCAAAACACCGCCTGCTTCACGTTCTTTCTTGGAAAGATCACAAACGATTTCCCAAAGTTTTTTCGTAGCTTCCGTTGCGGGAGCAAGGAACGTTGCTTCTCCTTCATAAGGCGTGTAGTTACGCTGAATGAAATCACGTACGTCTACTTCGTCGTTGCACCATTTACCGGGAACAAATCCTTCCCAACCTTTGTATTGCATCATATCAGTTACTCCTAATAATAATATTTTTTCTATATTGTCACCGTCGAAACGGATTTTAGCTTATTGAAATTCAATCTTAATTATCTATAAACAGTTTGTTATCGAGTCTAAACAAAAAAAGACAAAAAAGTTAAATTATTTTACTATTTTTTTCTCTTCGATTTTCGCATCCATCCACAGCTCTAAAATTTCCTCGGGCTGATAGCCGGAACAACGAGCAAAAATCTCTCCGTCCTGCATCAAGAGAATGGTGGGCACTTTCTCCACTTCCCATTCTTCCAGAAGGGGCATCGTTGCATACGTCGCCTCGACGTGCACAAGGCGAATATCGCCGCGCGCATCGCAGATGGATTTCAAAATGGGCATAAGCGTAAGACAATTCGCACAGTCCTCTCCGCTCACTTCCACACAACATAAACCTTTCAGTTGTTCTTTATAATCGTGAATTGTCATCGTGATTCTCCAGTCAAACGCCTATTTCATCTTCGTCGCAAAAGAATGCGTCGCAAACGCAATAGACGCAGAAAAGCGATCTTCTTTTCCATTCTTTTTGGAACAGCATAATGTTCGCAAGGATTGTAGCCGCCCTTTTCAAAGGCGTTTAGCCTCGCTTTTCATCAATCTCTTAAAATGTGCTTGGCTTTTTCCACGTTCTCTTTCGTCGGCGTCGGCACTCCTTGAAGGGGATATGCAATTCCGAGCTTCTCATACTTCACAGTACCCATCGTATGATAGGGAAGCACTTCCACTTTTTCCACCGTTTTCAAGCTGTCGATAAACGTTCGTGTTCTTTGCAAGGATTGCTCGTCGTCCGTAATTCCGGGCACAAGCACCTGTCTAATCCAGATCGACTTTCCGTTGTCACTCAAAAACTTTGCAAACGCAAGGGTATTTTGATTGGATTGTCCCGTCAGCTTTTTACAAGCCTCGTCGTCAATATGCTTAATATCGAGCAAAAACAAATCGGCAACTTCCAACAACTTTTTATGTTTTTCCACACTCGTAGGGTTGTCCGCTTGAAAGGTGAACCCCGAAGTGTCCACACAAGTGTGGATTCCTCTCTCCTTGAGTTTGGCAAACAGCTCGATGATGAAGTCGATTTGAAGCAACGGTTCGCCGCCTGTAACGGTCACGCCGCCCTTATCCCCGAAATAATTCTTGTAGCGCACGGCACGGTTGACCACGTCCTCTGCGGAATATTCTTCCCCACCGCTTGTCCACGTATCGGGATTATGACAGTATTGACAACGCAAGGGACACCCCTGCAAAAACACAACGAAGCGTATACCCGGTCCGTCCACCGTCCCAAAAGATTCGAAAGAATGGATACGTCCCGTCATGCTTACCTCCCGTTTTTTGCTCGTAGCGCACATAGTATCCCTACTATATTTATTATATCACCATAACAAGAGTTTGTCAAGCCTTTGTATAAATTTTTTTCAGGAAGCGCAAAGTAAATTTCCCCTACCGTGAAAAATCTTGCATTTTCTCTTTTTTTCTTGCGTTTTTACCCCAAAAAGGAAGGGCTCGGAAAAACGCTTAATCTTCCGAGCCTCCTATCATTTGGTTTTGAAAATAAACAGTTTTCTGCCGACGTAATTCCATACGAGCACGATTGCCGTCATCCCTCCTTTCATCAGCCACCAGTTCCAAGCCAATCCCAAAAAGGCAGGCGTACCGAACAGCGAAAAGGCAGGTAAAAAGGGAACGACTTGCATGCCAGCAATGCTGATGACAAGCCCGATTACCCCGATAATCGTAAAAGTTACAAAGGACTTGCCCGTTTTCACGCTCGCCTCATCTTTGACTTTTCGGAAAACGAAACTGACGGACAGCACCCAGTTGACAATCAACCCCACACAGAATCCAAACGACGTGGAGAAAAATAGGGAAAGTGCATCCCCGATCAACTTCGGCGGCAATAACCAAGCTTGAAAAAGATAGGCAACTGCCCAGTCGATCAACGTCGCCGTACCCCCCACAAGCAAAAATCGAAAGATTTCCCAAAGCAGCTCCTTCTTTGTCTGTTTGACCTCCGTAGAGCTGTCCTCTCTCCCTTCTTTTTCACACTCCCGTTCCCTTATAACTTCCTTATTTTCTTCCATTGATTCACCTCACAATGCACACAAAATCATGGGCGCAACGTAAATTATCACCACGACGAGCCCCCCAACGACAAGCACGCCGTAATAAGCAACACGCTCCAAAAGCATTCCCCTTTTCCTTTTCTCGACAATATTCAACCGTGATAAGCACACCCAAAGGAGAAGGAGTGTACCCCCGAAAATACTCATGCCAAGTCCGAGTATAAATCCCTGCGGACAAAAAGTGATTTGAATTTCGTTATCTCCTTCTTCCAAATAGAATGCGGTAAATCCGCCGTACACTTCGTGCAACATCCTCTTTTCCCCGTTGATTTTCAACGTCAAACCCTTGTCGTACGCAATCGACAAAAAGACGCACTCTCCGCCTTTCGCCTCATACCTGCCCTCTATCTTTCCGCTTGTCACCGTCATTCCAACGGTAGGCGTTTGTTGGATATTCGACTGCGTTTTCTCACTTTCGATTGCAATAACGCTCATCTCTTTCACAAGCGTTTCTTCCTTTACACCGATCCGCACCGTCACCGTAGAGGCATATTCGCCGAGATCCAAAATCCCGTTCTGTTTTTGCGTAGGATAGGAAGTGCAATAATATTTTGAAGTTTGCACGCTGAATTTTTTATTGATGGTCTGATTCAAAGCGTTCGTGTTTTCGTCAAAGGCGCTAAAATACACGTGCGATAACGATTGAACGGGCAGAGTAAAACTCAAATACGCATTCTCTCCGGTAGGCGTCAAGCGATATTTTCCATTCTCTTCTTGCACGAGCAAATGATAGGCTTTTGCTTTATTCAACTCATACATGGTTATGCCATCCGAGCTGAAAAAGTCTTGATAGAGCATCACTTGCATCTCTCCTCGAGTTGCCTTTTCATACCCATTTTCTCGCCCGATTATATCATTTCTGGAAAGAATTCCAAGAGGCAGATACTCTTCCTTTTCGGTAACGTGGAAATAGCTTCCCGTATACACGTCCTCATTCGAAAGTGTATTTGAAATTTGATAGCCGATAGAAAGCAGCGCATCTGTCACCATCGTACCGCCGCTATTCCCCACTTCCATCCAGTAGGACGTATAGCCGAAGCGCTTAATCGTTTGCATATAATTTTGCTTAGTCAACGACGTGTAATGTCCGAGCGCATTATACCCAAGCCCGCCCATCAAATTGACGTCAAAATCTCGCCACGAATACTCCCGATCCGTTTTCACTCTGTAAAACCCGTCGTCCTCGATTTGATCGGCAAGCTCTATAACCTGTCGATAGTACTCAACGTCGTGCGCAGGCGTCAGCATATACGTGACGGGCGCAACATATAATTCGGATACGACCATAACCCCGACGGAAATCCACAATAGAGTGGGATGTAAGAGCTGAAAACGCCACAATAGATATGCCGTCAGTCCAACGAAAAGGGCAATCGCATAAAGAGTCAAAAGCGCCTCAAAAGATTGCGTATTTCCCCATAGGCTTTGAGAATATTGATCCATCACCCCAGAATACTCGTTCGTGTACGCACAAGCAAAGATCGTATACGCCACGCTCAAAAGCAGAAAAATACCACTCAACGCATACTTGGGTGCCTCATTTTTTATCTTTTGTAGATAATTCTCCCATAAACTTCCCTCTTTTCGTTTCACTTCGCCCATATGATCGAATGCAAGGCTTAAGCATAAAAACACCGTCATAAATGCATATCGTGTGGGAAAACTCATATAGCTCCCCGTTTGCCACATCTTATTGATCGGCTCAAAAAAGATGGGAAGAAGGGTGGCGATAAGCATAATCAATCGCAACCGTCTATCCGCCGTTTTGTTACCGGTAAAGGCAAACGGAAAGAGAAAAAGCACGGAAAAAATTGTTGGCACCGCCGTTGGATAATGGGTGATAAGGGAGGAATGAATCAACCCTTCAAAAATAGAAGTGGTACGTCCCGAAGAAAGGTATTGCCAAAAGGAAGGCAACCACACGACGGCAGTCAACAACGCTGCGGCAAGACATGAAATCACAAAATCGAAAGCAAACCGCTTGTCTTTGGAAATCAAAATCCATACAAAAGCGTACAAAATCAAGAACACGACGAGCATATAGCCAAGGTAATAATTGACGGTAACACTCGCAGACAGCACGGCGATAAACAACGCACGCTTCCCCTTTTGCAATCCTTCCAGCCCCCACAAAAGAAGCGGAAAAAGATAGGCAACGTCCAGCCACATCACGTTTTGATAGTACATCATCGTATACCCGGAATAGGCGTACAAAACAGACAACGCCACGTTCAAAATCGGCGCCTTTTTATTCTTACGATAAAAATATAGGGAAGCTGTGAGGGCGCACATACCCATTTTGAGCATGACGAGCACGTTGCAAAAAGATGCCATATCCGCCTTATTCACAAAGGCGACGAGAAAGGTGAACGGACTTGCTAAAAAGAAGAAGAACACCCCGTAAAAATTCATGCCGCCCGCATTTTTGAAACTGAAAAAGAAGCTTTCCTTCCCTGAAAGGACGTCTTTGAATTGAAGCAGGAGCGGAATGAGTTGTTGATCCATATCACACCACGCAATCGTCTTATCCGTAAAAGGATACAGCCCGTTGACTTGAAAAGTCACGAGCATAGCAAGCCATACGATTACGGGAGGAAAGAGCCAAACAAGCCGTTTACTCCACGCCCCGACAATGCGCAACGGCGGCAACATTCTTTTCCAGACCTCCGCCACTCGATTTTTCAGCTCCGTTTTTTCCATATTTCTATTATACAATAGGAAGACTAAAATGTCAAATAAAAAGCAGCAGACGAATAAGGCGTCCAACGCAAATCCCTATCCCCCACAACTCATATTCCGACAAAAATATTCCCTTTCCGCCTTTCTTTGTATTAAAAAAAACGACCTTTTGTCGAAACAAAAGGTCGTTTGTGATTTTATTCTTCGTCGAAGATTTCTGCCGTGTTTTCCACAACTTCATCAGTCGTTTCAATCACGTCTGCGGTGTCTACGGTTTCTTCCGTTTCCAACTCTGCTACGGATTCTTCGGTGTCTTCCAAATCTTCCGCTTGCGCATTTTCTTCTTCGGGATTCGTATATCCACCGATATACTGAGGGGTTACGTTCTTGTACGCTTTTGTACCCGTACCTGCAGGAATCAACTTACCGATGATAACGTTTTCCTTCAAGCCGACGAGATAATCTCTCTTGGTACGGATTGCCGCTTCGGTGAGCACTCTCGAAGTTTCCTGGAAGGATGCTGCGGACAGGAAGGAATCGGTTGCAAGAGCCGCCTTCGTAATACCGAGCAAGACACGTTTTGCAAGAGCGGGTTTACCGCCGTTTGCCATTGCCTTTGCACTTTCATCCTGGAAGGTAATCATATCTACGAGTTCGCCGGGCAACAAATTGGTATCCCCTGCATTCTCGATGCGGACTTTCTTGAGCATCTGGCGAACGATGATTTCAACGTGTTTATCGTTGATTTCAACCCCTTGCGAACGGTATACCGATTGTACCTGTTCGAGGATATAGTCCTGTACACCCTTGACGCCTTGTACGTGGAGAATGTCCTGAGGATATACGCTACCTGCATTCAAAAGAACGCCGGGCGTCACTTTCTCGCCATTCTTCACCTTGATTTCCGCATTGAAAGGAAGGTTGTATTCTTTCTTGAGCTCACCCGTCACTTCATCCATGATCTTGATGTGCTTAGAGCCGTCCGAATCGTCAATGTTGATAATGCCTTCCACTTCGCAAATGGTTGCGCAGCCCTTGGGCTTTCTAACTTCAAACAATTCTTCGACACGGGGAAGACCTTGGGTAATATCCCCCGTCGCTGCGATACCACCCGTATGGAAGGTACGCATGGTAAGCTGAGTACCAGGTTCGCCGATAGACTGCGCTGCGATGGTACCGACAGCTTCGCCCACCTGTACGGGAAGTGTCGTCGCCATGTTCTTACCATAGCACTTTGCACATACGCCGTATCTGGACGTACAAGCGAAGATACTTCTGATAGGCACTTCGGTGATTCCTGCCGCTACGATTGCTTCTGCTTCCTTTTCATCAATGAACTGGTTGGTGCCAACAAGCACTTCACCCGTTTCGGGATGAACAACGTCTTCAGCTGCAAATCTACCCAAAATTCTCGACTTCAAGCCTTCAATTTCTTTGCCGATCGTGTCGTAGATTGCTCTAACAACCATGCCCTGAGGCTTTCTGCC
>CAZBQP010000053.1:0-7981 GCA_964494075.1 uncultured Clostridia bacterium | reverse complement strand
TGATCAAACCGATGTTTTGACCTTCGGGCGTTTCGATAGGACACATACGACCGTAATGGGTGTGGTGAATGTCTCGAACTTCAAAGGTTGCACGGTCACGGTTCAAACCGCCGGGGCCGAGCGCGGAAAGCTTACGCTTATGCGTCAATTCGGCAATGGGGTTGGTCTGATCCATGAACTGCGAGAGCTGGGAGGAACCGAAGAACTCGCGAATAACCGCCGATACGGGACGGATGTTGATAAGGGCGGAAGGCGTGATTTCCATAGGATCTTGCGTCGCCATTCTTTCCTTGATCAATCTTTCAAGTCTTGCGATACCCACACGAAGTTGATTTTGCAACAATTCGCCAACGGAACGAACACGACGGTTACCGAGGTGGTCGATGTTGTCAATCGTGCCGATTCCATACTTCAAATCGAGGTTGGTCGAAATGGAAGCAACGATATCTTCCACGGTTACGTGCTTATGGCAAAGTTTGTCAATCAAGGGACGAATTTCTTTCTTCTGTTCCTTGGTGGGCACGGGATGATCGCTGTTCAAAATTTCATGGAAGAGCTTACAAGCCGCAACGAATTTTCTGCGGTTGTCTCTTCTCTTTTCTCTGTTTTTCTTTTCTTCAGGTTTTTCGTCCGGTTCTTCTCTCTTTTCAACGGTGTAGTACAAATCGTTGATGGCGTCCGTATAAAGCTCTGCCACTTCTTCCACAGTTTTGCTTGCGCATTCCTCTGCAAGCTTCTGGGAGAAACGGTAGTTCGCATAATGCACGGTGGGCAAGAGACCGAAGTCTTTTGCTCTCGCCTGTACGGGAACGTCGGAAATTGCCGCAAATTCCACCGTACCGTTGGAACGGATCATATGACGGATTTCCCCTTCTTCCGCATCGTCAACGAGCACGTAAATTTCGCTGATACCGCAGTTTTGAATTTCCTTCGCTTTTACTTCGGAAATCTTTTCACCTGCTTCTGCGATAACTTCGCCCGTTTCGGGATTGATGACGGGATCTGCCACTCTGCATCCAGCCAAACGATAGGAAAGGTTGAGCTTCTTGTTGTACTTATATCTGCCCACTTTCGCAATGTCGTAACGACGAGGATCGAAGAAAAGGTTGTAAAGGTGCGCTTTTACGGAAGCTTCCGTAGGCGCTTCGCCGGGACGAAGACGACGATACAATTCGTACAAGCCGTCCGATTCGCTCTTTGCGGTATCCTTTTCCAAGGTTGCCTTCATGATCTTGTCGCCAGGGAACAGATCTTCGATTGCACGGTTCGAGCCGTAGCCCAAAGCACGCAAAAGAACGGTTGCGCAAAGCTTCTTCTTTCTGTCCACACGGACATACAAAGTATTCTGTGCATCCTGTTCGAGTTCGAGCCAAGCGCCTCTGTTGGGCATAACGGTGGTTGCGAACATTTCCTTACCCGTTTTATCCTTGCTCGACGCATTGTAAACGCCGGGGGAACGAACGAGCTGAGAAACGATAACACGCTCTGCACCGTTGATGATGAATGCGCCGTTTTCGGTCATTAAGGGCAAGTCGCCCATGAACACTTCTTGATCGAGCACTTCGTTCTTCACCTTGTTGACAAGACGAACCTTGACACGCAAGGGAAGTGCGTACGTAGCATCGCGCGTTCTACATTCTTTTTCATCATACTTGGGTTTATCGCCAAATCTGTGCTCTAAGAAATAGAGCTCAAAATGGTCGGAGTAGTCGGTAATCGGGGAGAAATCCTCGAATACTTCGCTGATACCCTCTTCGATAAAGGTATTGTAGCTGTCCTTCTGGATCTCAACGAGGTCGGGAATGTCGATCACTTCGTTGATTTTACCGAATTTTCTTCTTTCGGTTTTGCCGTACTTTTGAATAGGTAAATCCATTCGTTCTTTTCGCTCCTTAAAAGTTATTAAAATTTATAAGGCGATCTACCGAGTATATCTTTTCATCGATAAAAATCGAAAATTTTTATAAGGTTTTCAAAATTAATCTTATCTTTGCTTTACTTTTGCCTGATTTTGCGGTATAATATATTATATAGAAGAGAATTTTTGTCCAAAATCCTCATTTTTTGGGGTTTTTTGAGGGAATTTTTTAGGAATTTTTCCCCTTTCAGGCGATATCACACCAGTATAAGCATAATAATACATTATCTTATTATAATGTTTAAAAAGAAAGATGTCAAGCGATTTTTTATCGTTGAAAAAATTTTTTTCGAGTTTTACAAAAAAAAGAACGGTTTTTCCCGTTCATGAAGGAGCAAAATCCATGCGTATCGACAAATTTTTGAAAGTTTCCCGTATCTTAAAGCGCCGAACCGTTGCACAAGAAGCGTGCACGGAGGAAAAAGTGCTGATCAACGGCAAAGCGGCAAAGCCCTCCACCGCCGTCAAGATCGGCGACGTGGTCGAAATTCTCTACGCTGCAGGAAGCTTGAAATTCCGCATTTTGAATATCAAGGAAACGGTGAAAAAGGAGGAAGCATCCTCTTTGTACGAGGTGCTTGTATGAGTTCCGTATGCGCAATTATTTGCGCAGCCGGACAGGGCAATCGTGCCGGCTTTACCAAGAATAAACTTCTCGTCCCCTTTGAGGGTGAGACGGCGCTTGAAAAAACACTCGCCGTTTTCGATTGTCCACTCATTGACGAGATTATTATCACCGCTTCGGAATGCGATCTTACAGAAATCCAAAAAATTGCGAAAACGCACCCTCGAACAAGCGTTGTTCTCGGAGGCGAAACACGCTTTCATTCCGTCCATGCTGCCCTGCAATCGGTAAAATCCGACATGGTGTTGATTCACGACGGCGCTCGCCCGTTCGTAACAAACACCTTGATCCGCTCTTGTATCGAAAGCGTAAAACAGTACGGGAGCGGCATTTGCGCAGTGCCTGTCACGGATACAACCGCCAAAGTTCGAGAGGGGAAAATCACGGAAGTACCCGACCGTGCAGAGCTTTTTCAAATTCAAACCCCACAGGGATTTTGGGCGAAAGAAATTACAAACGCCTACACAAAAGCCATATACGCCCATCAAACGAGCTTCACGGACGATTCTTCCGTATATCGCGCTTTTTGCGGCTCACCGCATACCTGTCTTGGGGATAGAAACAATGATAAGCTCACCTATGCCGAAGATTTTATCCGCCCTACACGTGTCGGATTCGGAGTGGATACGCACGCATTTGGAAAGGATCAGCCGTATATTATACTCGGCGGCGTACAAATCCCCTCAAAAAGCGGCTTACTTGCACACAGTGACGGAGACGTCTTGCTTCATGCGGTGATGGACAGTATGCTCTCGGCTGCAGGGTTGAAAGACATCGGGCACTACTTCCCCGATTCGGACGAAAAATGGAAGGGCGCAAGCTCCCTTTCCATGCTTAAAATCGTACATGGTATGCTTGAAGAACGGAATTTCCACGTACTCAACATATCCGTTGCCGTCCAAGCGGAGCGTCCCAAACTCGCCAACTACATTGACGACATCAAGGCCACACTGGCAAGCGTGCTACAAATCCCCACCGATCGAATCGGAATCACCGCAGGCACCAACGAGGGGTTGGGGTACGTCGGCGAAGGCAAAGGGATCACCGTTTACGCCACCACCCTGTTACACACCCTCTAATTGCAAATTCAACTTTACAACAGACTTTCACGGCGTCACAATATTACGACCGCCACCACAAGAAACGACCACGTTTGCCAAAATGCAAGAAATAAGGAGAAACTCCATGTCACCAAAAGTAAAAGCACCCACGACACAATACGTATGCTCTGCCTGCGGTTTCACTACGCCGAAATGGTTGGGACGTTGCCCCGACTGCGGAAATTTCAACACCATGCAGGAAGAAATCGTGCGCCCTGCCGAAACTCAAAAAGTAGAAAATAGACAGGGTATGTCTGTGATGAAAACAAAAGCGCTCCCTTTATCCAAAGTGGGCTACGAAAAATTCGACCGAGTTTCCAGCGGCATCGAAGAGTTTGACACCGTGCTTGGAGGCGGCATTGTACGAGGTTCTCTCGTCTTACTCGGCGGCGATCCTGGCATCGGAAAATCCACTCTACTTACGCAGGTGGCGGCACATCTTGCCTCCACACAAGCCGCCCCCACTCTCTACGTCTCCGCCGAAGAAAGTTGTTCTCAAGTGAAAATGCGTTGCGAGCGTTTGGGACTCAATTCCGACAACCTGCTTCTACTCAACGAGACCTGCCTTGAAGACATTGAGCCTAATCTCGGGGAAAGCAAATTCGTCATCATTGACTCCGTGCAAGCAATTTACACGGAAACCCTTTCTTCCGCAGCAGGTTCAGTAGGTCAAGTACGTGAATGTGCCGCGCGGCTCATGCGTATTGCTAAATCTCAAAACATCACCTTCTTCATCATCGGGCACGTCACCAAAGAAGGTGCGCTTGCCGGCCCGAAGGTACTCGAACATATCATGGACACCGTACTCTATTTTGAGGGACAACAGGAAGACAATTTCCGTCTTCTTCGTGCTGTTAAAAATCGTTTCGGCTCAGCGCAAGAAGTGGGAGTATTTGAAATGACGGATTGCGGCATCAAAAGCGTACGTGACTATGCCGACATCTTCCTGTCCGACACGAGAGGTCTTGCGGCAGGCTCCGCCGTCACTCCTTCCGAGAGCGGCAACCGCTGCATGAACGTGGAAATTCAAACACTCATTTCCAAAGCCCCCTACGGACAACCTCGCCGCATGAATTTGGGGGTAGACTACAATCGTCTTGTCATGCTCATAGCCGTGTTGGAAAAGCGTTGCGGCATTCCTTTTTGGACTTCGGACGTCTACATCAACGCCATGGGCGGCATCAAGCTTACCGAACCGTCCGTCGATTTGGCAATCTGTGCAGCCTTGGCAAGCGCCGCCAACGACGTCCCCATCGACAAATTCACCGTCCTCTTTGGAGAAGTAGGATTGACGGGAGAAGTACGCCCCATTTCCTATGCAGACAAACGAGTAAACGAATGCATCAAGACGGGATTCAAACGAGTAATTTTGCCTGCCAAAAATATGAAGACGTGTAAGAAATATGAAGATAAAATCGAGCTCATCCCCGTGCAATACGTCGGACAGATGATCAAGGCATTAGGCTTGAAGTCCACAAACGTCTAACCTTTCATTAAGCTGTTTTACCTTGCTTTCACGAAGTTCCACCTTTCTCATCTCATACCTGCTATCATCAAACGTGGAAAATTCGGTTATACACAGCTTACGATAAACGCATTCGTATGCTGTAAAAAAGTATCCTTCGTCATGGCATTACAAGATTTTCAAACAACAATGGGTCCTGCCAACCGCAGAACCCATTCGTACATTTTCTTATTCTATTAAAAATTTCGGAGAGCGTGTTATCGCTCTCCTTTTTCTTTACAACAATTTTGCAAGCAAACTTTCACGACTCTCTGCGGAAAGGTATACAGGAGGGATGTCGAACAAGGTCTTACACCCGGTTACGCCTTCTTTATTCAATCTATGCACCGCTCTTGCACACGCCACCAAAATACTTGCGGTAAACTCGGGATTGGAATCAAGCTTCAAGCTGTACTCCACAATGTGGTTATGTTCTCCGTTTAACCCCGTTGCACCGCTCCGAATCACAACGCCGCCATGCGGAAGCCCTGCGTGCTCTCTATTCAACTCTTCTTGGGAGATAAAATGCACCGTCGTGTGATAATCGGCAAAATAGTTGGGCATCGTCTTAATTTCCTGCTCAATGCGAGCCTTATCCGCCCCTTCTTTGACCACAACGAAACATTCTCTCTCATGCTTTTCACCCGTCGTCAAACAGGGATTTTTTCCTTCACGCACCGCCTGCACTGCTGACGGAACGGGAATGGTGTACTGTCTGGCATCTGCCACACCCTCAATGCGACGAATGGCATCCGAATGACCTTGGCTGACTCCCTTTCCCCAGAAGGTATAATCCTGACCGCAAGGCAACGCCACACTCCCATACAACCGAGCCAACGAAAACATACCGGGATCCCAACCGGCGGAAACCACCGCCGTCTTCCCCCCTGCCTTCGCCGCCTTTTCCACAGCGCAAACGTGTTCGGGGATTTTTGCGTGCGTGTCAAAACTGTCCACCACGTTAAATTGCGCCGCC
Organism: uncultured Clostridia bacterium; assembly: GCA_964494075.1. Taxonomy (GTDB): domain Bacteria; phylum Bacillota; class Clostridia; order Christensenellales; family Borkfalkiaceae; genus Scatosoma. The sequence goes on along the minus strand of CAZBQP010000053.1, from coordinate 1,858 downwards.
AACGCAGGCGTTTGCTTGGGCAAATCGGTGGCACTACCGCCACAAATAATCATGACGTCCACCTCTCCTTGCATCTTCGCAGCATCATCTACGGAGTAGACGGGGATACCCGTGCAAGTTTTCACCGTTTTCGGATCTCGACGAGTGAACACACCCACCGCCGTCATATCGGGATTTTGCTGAATAGCAAGTTCCACGCCACGTCCAAGATTTCCGTAACCGTATATACCGATACGCATAATTGATACCTCACTTATTCTCTTAAAATTTATCATTATAAACGTTTTTCACGTTCGAAATTTATCACTCGACGCATACATGGTATGCTTATATAAGTCCGAACAACGCCGTAACCGACTTGCTCGGCGTCATCATCAAAGACTCTGTCAAGCTAATCCCGATTTTCTCGGGATGCAAAATTTGAAACAACTCTCTCTGCGCCTTCAAAGGAAAATCTCCGTAACCGGGGCTAAACCGCTTCGTGGCGTTTGGATATTCTTTGCAAAATTCGTCGCAAAGCGCCTCGATACGTTCCGCACCCAAACCCTGCATAAGTTGTGCGTCTGTCAACGAAGAATTTTTTCTCCGCATGAGCGCATAATCGAAGGCAAGCCCTACCGTCGCCGCAAACACAACGACGTTATGACAGTCCTGCAAAAGATTGTTCAAAGCCGTACTCTCTTTCGCCGAAGGAACAGCCTTAAAAAACTCCTCCTTCCCGATTTCTCGAAAGATTACACGAGGCGAAAGCTCCACGCCTTCTGCACAAGCAAGAAGCCGTCTGCGCAGTTCTTCATCCGTTCCCCCTTGCGCATAGCGCAAGGCCTCCCTTTCATCTATAGGCGGCAGGACGATTGTTTTCGTAACTTCAAGCATCTTTACCCACGATGTTGGACAGGTTGGCTTGAATCGCAGCCGCTACGTCCGGCTTATTCATGGAATAAACGTGCACGTTGGTCACGCCGTTCGCAAACAAGTCGATAATCTGATCAGTTGCATAGGCAATCCCTGCCTGCTTCATAGCGTCTGCATCCTCTCCGAATTTATCCACGAGCGCCTTAAAACGCTGGGGCATGAAGGAGCCGGAAAGATGAATCGCACGCTCCACCTGTTTTGCATTCGTAATCGGCATAATCCCTGCCAACACGGGCACAGTAATCCCTGCTTCTCGAATTTTATACAGATAATTATACAAAAGATTGTTATCGAAAAACATTTGCGTCGTCAAAAAGTCGCAGCCGGCATCCACTTTCTCTTTTAAGTAACGAATGTCCTCACGCTGGTTCGCACTTTCAGGATGCACCTCTGGATAACACGCACCGCCGATACAAAAATCCCCACCGGAAGCCTTGATATCCGCAATGAGTTCCACTGCGTGGCGATAAGGCCAATTCGAGCGATCAGCCCCTACCATGTCTGCGGTGAGATCACCTCGAAGCGCCATGATATTTTCAACGCCCGCCTTTTTGAAATCCTCAATACGTGATTTCACACTCTCTTTTGTCGAAGATACGCAAGTGAGATGGGCAAGCGATTCCACCCCCCACGTCTCACGAATTTTTTGCGCAATGTCGAGCGTATAACGGCTCGTTCCTCCGCCGGCACCATACGTGACACTCATAAAGGAAGGGCGAAGACGAGCAATTTTCTCCGTCGCCGCCTGCACGCTGTCATAGTTTGCATCCGTCTTAGGCGGAAACACTTCAAAGGATAAAGAGTATTTATTTTTTGCAAAAATTTCAGTCAGTTTCATTTGTCACCAAAAACCTTTTTCATAATATTTTCCAAAAAGCCAAGCGCCTTATGGATGCACACCGCTAAAAATCAGCTTCGTTTTTTTTCTTTTATAGTATAATAC
>CAZBQP010000052.1:0-8045 GCA_964494075.1 uncultured Clostridia bacterium | reverse complement strand
GATGATATCAATGCCCGGTTTTCCGTCCGTCTTGCTCACGATGTCGATATTCGCCGTCGTGTTGCGTCCCACGCTCTCGCCGTTTCCTCGAATGTTGTACGCACCTTCGGGAGTACCATGCAGATCCGCCACTTGAAAAAGCAACTCTTTTTGAATTGAATCCATACCTGCTACCCCCTTTTTACATTTTTTCGGTGAGAATCTTGCAAGATTCCGCCGCCAAAAGCTTCGGCAATACTTCCTCTTTCTTGCCCACGTTTTGCACCTGTCCGTCCGCAATCACCACAATCTTGTCTGCGATATTCAAAATGCGTTCTTGGTGGGAAATAATAAGGATATTCCCTTTCGTCTTTTCATACATATTCTCAAACACTTTGATAAGGTTGCCAAAGCTCCACAAGTCGATTCCAGCCTCCGGCTCGTCGAACACGGAGAGCTTCGTCCCTCTCGCCAAAATGGTTGCGATTTCAATACGCTTCAATTCGCCTCCGGACAGGGAAGCGTTCACTTCACGGTCGATATAATCACGTGCGCACATTCCCACTTCGGAAAGATAGGCACAAGCGTCACCCACCTTCAACGTTTTCCCCGCTGCGATGTTGATAAGATCACGCACGGTGAGCCCCTTAAAACGAACGGGCTGTTGGAATGCGTAGGAAATTCCCTTCTTTGCACGCTCCGTCACCGACAAATCGGTGATGTCTTCGCCGTCGAAATAGATCTTGCCCTCGCTGGGTTTGATAATCCCGGCAATCACTTTGGCAAGGGTGGATTTACCGCCGCCGTTCGGCCCTGTAAATGCCACAAAACGCTCGTCCAACGTCAGGTTGATATTCTTCAAAATTTGTTTTTCGCCCAACTCGTCCTTGGCGAGATAGCCGATGTTTCTTAATTCTAACATACTTCCTCTTTCGGAAAAAATTTTTTCTCTCTACTATTTATAACACAAAGTTCACAAAATTAAACGATTCTCACAAAAAGTCAACGTCCTCTCGTACAAACTCGTAAAGGCTTATGATTGTGAAGCTCGTGAAAGCTTATACAACTTGTCTTCGTAGCACTCGCAAACTCTCGTCTTAAAACACTTCCATAAGGGCGCCCCGCTCTTTCAGCCACGCCCGTTTTGCCTTCCAGTCGGGAATGTACGCCCCCACTTCCGCCCAAAACGCCGAAGAATGATTTTTGTGTTTGGTATGCGCCAGCTCGTGTACAACCACGTATTCAATGACTTCTTTTGGTGCATAAAGCAGCCGAAAGGAGTAATGAATGCCGTTCTCACCCGAGCACGAACCCCAACGGCTTTTTGCGGAATTGACACGTGCATATTGATATTGCACACCCATCAATGTCGCCGTTCGTGCCGTTAGGTCTGCCAAAATGCGTTTTGCATTCTTTTTCAACCATGCAACCAACGTTGCACGTGCGTTCGATTCGGGCAGATACACCACACTCTCTTCTTCATCATAGCGCACACATTTTTCATCGGTGAGACGAATGACGTGCGTTTTTCCGAGCAACAAAAAGGCGTAGCCGTCCAAATTTTCGGGCGGTAAACAGATACCTGCCCCCTTCATTTTCTCTTTTTGCTTGGCAATCCAGCCTTTCTTCTCTTCTAAAAATGCAAAAATCCGCGCCTCGCTGCAATGGAGAGGAGCGCGAACGATCACCCGAGCGAACGAGTCGACGGTAATCGCAAGCGTCTTGCGACGGGAGCGGATAATTTCATCGGGTTCAACCGTAGGCATACGCTTACGCCTTGTCGGCGTCTTCCTCCATTTCGTCCATTCGTTTAGAACGAACTTTCAACACTTTTTGCTTGGTGGCTTTGACAATTTTAATTTCCACGCCCTTATAGAAAATGGATTCACCGATGGGAGGAATGCCGCCGAATTCTTCCGTCACCCAACCACCAACGGTGTTGGATTCAAATTCTTCCTCATCGTTTTCAAGATCGTACAATTCGAAGAAAGATTCAAGATCGCATTTACCGTCCACCCAGTATTCCTCGTCGGAAATTTTGCCGTAGTGAACTTCCTCTTCGTCGTGTTCATCCCAGATTTCACCGACAAGTTCTTCCAAAATATCTTCAAGCGTCACAATGCCGACCAAGCCGCCGTATTCGTCGGACACCGCCGCCATGTGAATCTTTTGCTTTTGTAATTGTCTGAGCAACGTGGAGATACGGGTATGTTCCGTCGTGAAGGCAATGTCCTGCACGAGATGTCCGATTTCCTTTTCGCCATTTACGTAACCAACGAAAAAGTCACGTTCATGAATAAGCCCAATCACATTGTCAATCGTATTTTTATACACGGGTAAACGAGAGTATCCCGTCTTCTCAAAGACTTCTTTCACCTCGTCCATGGTAGAGTCCTCGTCAACCGCATACACGTCTACACGAGGAACGAGAATATCTTCCACCTTCAAATCGTCAAATTCAAGCGCCGAGCGCACGAGTTCCGATTCGTCCTCTTTCAACGTCCCCTGTTCTTCCGCTTCTTCGACAAGACTCAGCAATTCTTCGTCCGTCACGATGTCGTCCTTTTTAAGTTTAAAGATTTTCGTCAAACCGAGCTTGTAGAAATCGAAAACCTTGCAAATGGGGAATAATATCCAGTAAAACAGCTGAATAATCGGATAAAACAAGAAACAAATTTTTTCAGGATAGACACTCGCAAGATACTTGGGCGTAATTTCCCCGAAAATAAGCACGACGACCGTCAACACAGCCGTGGAGACTGTCGCAGCCAACTCTGCATTCAGAATCAGCGATGCAAAAAGAATACTACCCAACGTGGACGCCAGAATGTTTACGATGTTATTGCCGACCAAAATGGCGGTGACGAGCTTATTGTAGCCTTCGTCTGCGAAATAGTAAACGGATTTGGCGTATTTTTTCCCTTGCGTAACAGCGCTTTTCAGTTTCATTCTGTTCACGCAGGAAAACGCAGTTTCCGTCGCCGAGAACAAACCAGAAAAGATGATGAGTACGATAATCACGAAGATCAACGATACGTTTAGGTTGCCACTACTCGCAAGTATGTTTAGGTGTTCACCCATGATAGTTATTGAATAACCTCCAAATAAATAAAATTTTTTTTTTTGAAAAATAAAATTTCTCATTTCATATTATATACCTTTCCATGCCTTTTGTCAAGATAAACGGGCATTTATTTACATTTTTCACAGATTTTCCTGAAAAAATACATTTTTCGCATTTCAAGCTCTTCTATGCGATTTTCCCTGCTTATCTCCTTATAAACATTATCTCTTTTTCCTTTTTTATTCATCTCATCTCATACATGGTATCCTCCTTTCCGTTTTTCCCCTTCCTATCGACACATACAATTTCCGTAACAAAAGGGGGGAAGCTTTGCGATATTTTTTCAAGGAAACAATCAAAAGATTTGACGAATGCGTTCAATTGTGATATACTATAAGAAAATAAACACGTAGGTGTATATACATACAATCACGTATAAGCGAACGAAGGCTCAAAAAACCGCGTCCGCAAAGGAGACGCTTATGAAAAACGAACAAAGAATTGAAACCACTTGCGTACAGGGTGGATATACTCCCGGCAACGGCGAACCTCGCCAAATCCCTATTATCCAAAGCACCACCTTCAAATACGCAACCAGCGAAGACATGGGTAAACTTTTCGATCTTGAAGCAAGCGGATACTTTTATTCCCGTCTGCAAAACCCCACCTGTGACACGGTAGCAGCAAAAATTTGCGCACTCGAAGGGGGCAGCGCAGCAATGCTCCTCTCTTCCGGACAAGCAGCAAACTTCTTTGCCACCTTCAACATCGCAACGGTAGGAGACCATATCATCTCCTCGTCCTCTATTTACGGCGGCACCTACAATCTTTTCGCCGTAACCATGAAAAAAATGGGCATCGAATTCACTTTCGTCTCCCCCGACTGTACGGAAGAAGAGCTGAACGCCGCTTTTCGTCCCAACACCAAAGCAGTGTTCGGCGAAACGATTGCAAACCCTGCCTTGACCGTGCTCGACATTGAAAAATTCGCAAAAGCCGCACATGCACACGGCGTTCCCCTCATTGTAGATAATACGTTCGCCACCCCCGTCAATTGTCGCCCTATTGAATTCGGCGCAGACATCGTAACTCATTCCACCACTAAATATATGGACGGACACGGCGCAGCAATCGGTGGCTGTATCGTCGATTCAGGTAAGTTCGACTGGATGGCACATAAGGAAAAATTCCCCGGTCTTTGCACCCCCGACGACAGCTATCACGGCATCACCTATGCGGAAAAGTTCGGCATCGGCGGCGCATATATTACCAAAGCAACGGCGCAGCTCATGCGTGACTTCGGCTGCACCCAGTCCCCTCAGAGCGCTTTCTACCTTAATCTCGGGTTGGAAAGCCTTCACGTGCGTATAGAACGCCATTGTTTGAACGCACAAAAGATTGCGGAATACCTTGAAGCCAACGACAAAATCGGTTGGGTGACCTATCCCGGTTTGCCTTCGGATAAATACTACGCATTGGCGCAGAAATATATGCCCAAAGGAACTTGCGGTGTCGTCAGTTTCGGCGTAAAAGGCGGCAGAAAGGCAGCGGAAAAATTCATGAAAGCGCTCAAACTCATCGCTATTGAAACGCACGTTGCCGACGCAAGAAGTTGCTGTTTGCACCCTGCAAGCGCAACTCATCGCCAGATGAACGAAGACGAATTGATTGCAGCAGGCATTTCCGGCGATCTCGTACGCCTTTCCTGCGGTATTGAAAATTACGAAGATTTGATTGCCGACATCAAGCAGGCACTCGATACCCTTTAATCGACACTCAATTTTTTAATATTTTCTCGCCAAACGGCGCTCACATTGCACGGCGCATTTGGCGCAAATACGAAATAATCACAACCATACTGCCGTCAAAACTTTACGTTGCAGTATTTCTTTCGGAGAAAGAATATGCCTATCAAGATCCCCAACAATTTACCTGCAGTCAAAACGCTGGAAAACGAAAATATCTTCGTCATGACGGAAAATCGTGCGATCATGCAGGACATTCGACCTTTGCGCATTCTCATCCTCAATCTTATGCCTAAAAAGATTGAGACGGAAACCCAGTTTGCAAGACTGCTCGGAAACTCCCCCTTGCAGGTGGAAATGGAGCTTATTCATCCACGCTCCCATCTCTCTAAAAACGTCACGGAAGAACACTTGCTCGCCTTTTATAAGACCTTTGAGCAAGTCAAAGACCAAAAATTCGACGGCATGATTATCACGGGTGCGCCCGTAGAACACATTCCTTTTGAGGAAGTGGACTACTGGCCGGAACTTTGCGAAATCATGGAATGGAGCAAAACGCACGTGCATAGTACTTTCCACGTTTGTTGGGGAGCACAAGCCGGACTTTACTATCATTACGGCATTCAAAAACACCTCATGCCCGCCAAAATGTTCGGCGTTTTTCCGCACACGCTCGACTATCGACGTTCCATTCTATTCCGAGGCTTCGACGATGTGTTCATGGTTCCTCAATCCCGTCACACGACGGTGTTGCGTGAAGATATTGAAAAGATAAAGGAATTAAAAATCCTCGCATCCTCTGAAAAGACGGGCATCTACGCCGTCGCCACCAAGAAAGGCAAGCAAATTTTCATCACGGGACATTCGGAATACGATGCGGATACACTCAAAAACGAATACCTTCGTGACCTTTCACAAGGCAAACCCATCTCCATACCCGAAAACTATTTTCCCAATGACGATCCGACGAAACCGCCGCTCGTCACCTGGCGTGGGCACGCACATCTGCTCTTTTCTAACTGGCTAAACTATTTCGTTTATCAAAGCACGCCCTACGACGTCACAAAAGTCAAAGCACGGAAACAATAATCCACAAGTTATTTTAAGGCTTTTCCTTCTTCACGATGCGAAAAGCCTTTTTTGAAAATTATTTGAACAATTTTTCAATATCTACTTGACAATTTGCCTTTTCACATATATAATAATAGTATCATAGAAAAGGGAGACTGAAATATGACTCGTTATTTTGAATATCAGGGATGTCGCTACGACATTAGAACAGTGGTAAAAATGCAGTCTGAGGAAGGCGAAGTTAAAGAAACCGTATTCTTGGGATACGGAAAATTTGAAGATATCAACCCCTACGATTTATCCGGCAACTATCCGGAAGGCTGGTATCTCAAAGAAATCGTTCACCCCATTTACTACATTGATCCTAAAAACTAATTATAGATTCTACTCACCAATAAAGAATATAGCACGAAAGCGCCTGAAATGCGTATTTACACGTTTTTCCGCTCGTCGTTTTCCCCTACCACATATATTCTTATGATGCCAAAGCCACGCAATCTTGTGTGGCTTTTCTTTATATAAAAAACTCTATATCAAAAACGCCGCCATTGCTTACCTAAGCAACGGCGACTTCCTTTCAACGTCTATTGATTGTCGTAAATCCTTTTTACTTACAAAGATCCTTAATAACCTCTCCAGCCAAAATAAGCCCCACCACAGACGGCACGAACGCCACGCTTCCGGGCACGGATTTTCCGCTCTCTTCGTCCACAATCGGCGAAGGCGTAGGCTCTTCCTTGGAATAGACCACTTTCAAATGTTCGATTCCACGTTTTTTGAGTTCCCTACGCATGACTCTTGCCAGCGGACAAACACTCGTTTTGGAAATGTCCGTCACCTCAAATTTTGTAGGATCGAGCTTATTACCGGCACCCATGGCTGCGATGACGGGCACGTTTGCCTTCTTTGCCTGCTCGACGATGGCAAGTTTTCCACTTACCGTATCAATGGCGTCCACCACGTAATCGTATTGACTAAAATCAAACTGATCCGCCGTCTCAGGCAGATAGAAGGTGTTGTAAACACGCACGCAAATACCGGGGTTAATATCCCGAGCACGCTCTGCTGCCACTTCCGTTTTGTATCGCCCCACCGTCGAATGTAATGCGATAATTTGACGATTTATATTGCTCTCGCTCACGATGTCTTTATCAATGAGATCGAGCGCACCCACACCGCTACGTGCAAGCGCCTCCACGACGTAACCACCTACGCCGCCGACGCCAAACACTGCAACACGTGCGTGTTTCAACTTTTCCAAATTTTTCTCACCAAGCAGAATTGCCGTTCTTGAAAATGTCATAAAAACCTCATTCAACGCATACATGGTATGCACTTTTTATTATTTAAGACAAAACCGCCGTCGAAAATCGACGGCGGTTACGTGCTATTTCAAGCCATCAAATCCTATTACATGGATTCGTGAATGGTTCTGGAAATAACGTCATCCTGCTGTTCTTTCGTGAGTTTGATAAAGTTTACCGCATAGCCGGATACACGAATCGTAAGCTGGGGATACTTTTCAGGATGCGCCTGAGCGTCCAAAAGCGTTTCACGATTGAACACGTTTACGTTGAGGTGGAAACCATTGTCACCAACGTAGCCGTCCAACATATTTACCAAGTTATCTACTCTGTTCGACATAATTATCTCCTTTTAATTTTTCATCTTATCTACTCTCTTCCTTTTGGAAAAGAAGAGTTATTTTAGCAATTAGTCATCCTTACCAAGGGAGCCGGGCGTGATGGAGAAGGTGTTGGAAATACCATCTCTGGAATATTCATAAGGAAGCTTTGCAACCGATTCCAAGGAAGCCAACGCACCGTTTGCATCTCTGCCGTGCATGGGGTTCGCACCGGGAGCAAGAGGCGTACCGCCACGTCTGCCGTCGGGCGTGTTACCCGTCTTCTTACCGTATACAACGTTGGACGTAATGGTAAGAATGGAAGTGGTAGGAACGCTATCACGATAGGTGTAGTGGCTCTTAACTTTCTTCATGAAGGTCTTAAGAATCCAAACAGCCAACTCGTCTGCTCTGTCGTCGTTGTTACCGTACTTAGGATAATCCCCTTCGATGCGGTAGTCCACTACGATACCGTCTTCATTACGGATGGGATATACTTTCGCATATTTGATTGCGGACAAGGAGTCAGCCGCGCAGGAAAGACCTGCGATACCCGTTGCGA
>CAZBQP010000051.1:0-8131 GCA_964494075.1 uncultured Clostridia bacterium | reverse complement strand
TCCGTAAGTCATCGCCATCAGGGCGAGGTTTTTCTTTTTCAGGCTCTTTCCCTTGACGGAGAATCTTGCCACCGCGCCCATAGGCGTTGCTTTGGAAGTCTGTCCGCCCGTGTTGGAATATACTTCGGAGTCGAGCACCAGCACGTTGACGTTTGCGCCGCTTGCAAGCACGTGATCGAGTCCGCCAAAGCCGATGTCGTACGCCCAGCCGTCGCCGCCGATGATCCAGACGGACCTATCTCCGTTGCCTTGTACTTCTTGTGCGAGGCGCATGCCCAAGCCGAATTCTGCGTTATCCTCAAAAAGGGAGTTTGCCCAAGCAGGGCCATGGCCCTCACGATTTTTTGTATACGGGCAAACCGGTGTGGAGCCGCCGTAGATGGACGAACAACCTGTGGCGTTGGCAATCAGTATTTTTTCTCCGAATAATTGCGTGAGGACTTTGATATACGGCGTTTCGCCGCAACCCGAACATGCATAAGAAAATTCAAAGAGGGGAGGATAGAATTGACTCCCCTTCACAGTGTTTCGTTTGAAAATAGTATTTTCAACGGGTGGAATTGTTTGTGCAAATGCCCAGTTTGCGCCTTCATTGGGCATCAGTTCGTCGGCGCATGTCATAACGAGCGCTTTTTCTTTCGCTGGACAGACGTTTGCGCATACGCCGCAACCCATACAATCATATGGAGAAATTTGTATACGAAACTGTGTGTTTTTGATTCCAATTGTAGGCTTTGTAACAAAGCTTTGCGGCTTTTTAACGTCCTCGTTCACAACAAAGAGTCGAATACTGGCGTGCGGACAGGTGAAGGAACATTGTCCGCATTGAATACAATTTTCCACGATCCATTTAGGAAGTAGATAGGGGATGCCGTGTTTTTCAAGCTTGGCCGTGCCGGTCGGTACGGAACCGTCCGCTTGGAATGCGGAAGTAGGCAAAAGATCCCCATTGAGGGATAAAATCGGGCGAATGAAGTTGCGGAAATATTCGTCTTTGGGGAGAGGACATATGGGAGCCCCTTCCTGTGTCGTTTCCCAACTTTTCGGGTAGTCAATTTTCAAAATATTTTCCTTCGTGCAATCAACCGCCTCGTGATTGCGTTTAACGACGTCTTCTCCTTTGCTTGAAAAGAGGAGGGAAAGCTCTTCTTTTAGATATCCGATTGTTTTTTCATAGGGCAAAATAGTAGGATGCAGAAAAAAGAATGCTGCCTGCATCACTACGCTCGTGCGTCCGTGTAGCCCGACGTCGTTGGCGATTTTTGTGCCGTCGATCACATAGAGAGATAGCCGTTTTTTAGCAATCGTTTGTTTGAATGAAGGGGGTAGGTGTGCGTTGAGTTCGGACAACTTTGTCCACGGGCAATTCAAAAGGACTTGTCCTCCCTCTTTCATGTCCGAAATCATATCATATCGTGTAAGGTAGGACGGATCGTGGCAGGCGACGAAATTTGGGCGTTGCACAAGATAGGCGGAGCGTATGGGCGAGCGCCCGAAACGAAGGTGCGAAATGGTCGTGCCGCCCGATTTTCTCGAATCATAGACAAAATATCCCTGTACGTAGAGCTCGGTGTGATTGCCGATGATTTTGATGGAATTTTTGTTGGCACCCACCGTTCCGTCCGATCCAAGTCCGTAAAATTTGCAAGAGAGAATATCTTCGGGTTGGGTGAAATAGGGGGTGGAGAAATCGAGAGAGGTATGCGTCAAATCGTCGTAAATCCCGATGGTGAAATGATTTTTAGGGGTTTCTGATTTCAGGTTTTGAAACACGGCATAGCACATGGCTGGGGTGAATTCTTTCGAACCTAATCCATATCGACCGCCGACAACTTGAATGTGTAAAAGTCCGTGTTCGCGAAGGGCAGCGCATACGTCGAGATAAAGTGGCTCGCCTGTGGAGCCGGGCTCCTTCGTTCGGTCAAGTACGGCAATCTTTTCGCACGTTTTGGGAAGGGCGGCACAGAAGCGTTTGCCGTCAAACGGGCGATACAGTCTTACTTTAACAAATCCTACCGATTCCCCGTTTGCATATGCTTTTTCCACCGTTTCTTCCATGGTGGAAGCGCCGCTACTCATGAGGACAACGACGTGTTTTGCTTGCAAATCTCCGTAATAATCAAAGACATGGTATGCCCGTTTTGTAACTTTTGCCACTTTATCCATGACATTTTGCACGAGATCGGCTGCGGAGGCGTGGTAAACATTTGCGCTTTCTCGGTTTTGGAAATAGACGTCGGGGTTTTGTGCCGTTCCACGGCAAATAGGATTTTCAGGCGTGAGTGCCCGTGCTCGGAATCGTTTGAGGTCGTCGACGTCGAACAAACTTCGCATCTCCCTCTCTTCCAAAACGTCAATTTTGCAAAGCTCATGGGAAGTTCGGAAACCGTCGAAGAAATGAAGAAATGGAAGGCTGGTTTTTAAGGTCGCAAGATGGGCGACGAGTGCGAGATCCATACATTCCTGTACAGAAGAGGAGGCAAGCATGGCAAATCCCGTTTGTCTTGCCGCCATGACGTCTTGGTGGTCGCCAAAGATACTGAGCGCATGGGTGGCGATGGCGCGCGCACTGACGTGTATGACGGTGGGGAGTAGTTCGCCCGCAATCTTGTACATCTCGGGAATCATTAAGAGTAACCCTTGGCTACACGTGTAAGTGGTTGCCAAAGCGCCTGCAGTCAAACATCCGTGCAAAGCGCCGGCGACGCCGCTTTCCGATTGCATCTGTACAACTTTGGGAACTTGTCCAAACAGGTTAGGTTTATTCTGCGCTTGCCATTTATCGGCGAGCTCTGCCATAGGGGAAGACGGGGTAATGGGATAAATAACGGCAAGCTCTGAAAAGGCGTAAGAAACATAGCTCACCGCTCCGTTTCCGTCTATCGTCATTTTTTTCATAAACACCTCCGCTAAGAGTATGCACCATTTTCTGGAAAAAATTCAAAGACACTTGATTTTCTGTGTCAGAAGTGCTATACTATAAAAGAATAAAGCGAACCTGATTTTTTCATAACGGGGTTTGGAGTATTTTTTTAGCATACAAATGCGATTAGGAGAGAGAATATGGTTGATTGTATCATAATCGGGAGCGGACTTGCCGGCATTTCGGCTGCGCTTACATTGCAGGCAAATAGAAAAGAAGTGTTGATTTTCGGCTCAAAATCGTTGAGTGAAAAAATTGAGAAAGCAGAAAAAATCCACAACTATCCAGGGTTGACCGACGTGTCTGGAAAGTCCTTTTGTCACGCCTTAAAAACGCAGCTTGAAGAGGCTGGAATTGATGTAAAAGAAGAAAAGGTGGCAGGCGTGTATGCGTTGAAAACCGGTTTTACCATTTTAACGCAGGAGGGTAAATCGTATGAAAGCCGCACCGTCATTCTTGCTTGCGGCGTGGAAAACGTTGGACAAATCCAAGGAGAAGAGGAATTTTCGGGCAGAGGGGTGAGCTATTGCGCAACCTGCGACGGCTTTTTATACAAAGACAAGACGATCGGGGTGGTGTGCACGAGTAAACGTTTGGAACATGAAATCGGGTATCTTGCTGATTTTGCTAAACAGGTGTATCTTGTTCCGTTGTATAAAAACGTGGAAATCGAGCGTGAGAATATTACGAGAATATTAAAAATGCCCACGAGAATCGAGGGCGGTAAGCGAGTGGAACGACTTGTCTTCCCGACGCAGGAAGAGGACGTCGACGGCGTTTTTATGCTTAGAGAGTGTGTTTCTCCTGCAATTTTGGTGGGTGGTTTACAGACGGAAAACGGGCACGTCGTCGTTGGAAGGGATATGAGTACGAATATAAAAGGTTTGTATGCGGCAGGTGATTGTACGGGTAGACCGTACCAGTATACCAAAGCGGCTGGGGAAGGGAATATTGCGGCGCATAGCGTAAGTGAATATTTGAAATAAGCCCTACGTATCTTAAAGGAGCTTTGTTTAAAGTGAACGGGGCAGGTATGCGTTGAGATAGGAGGATTGCAGATAAAGATGCCAAAACGTGTGATTTTACATTCGGATTTGAATAACTTTTTTGCCTCCGTTGAGATTGCGCTCAATCCTGCGTTGGCGGGGAAACCGCTCATTGTTTGCGGTGATCCCAAAGAGCGTCACGGCATTGTGCTTGCGAAAAATGAAGAGGCGAAAAAGTTTGGAATCAAGACAGCGGAGACGGTGTACTCTGCTTTGAAGAAATGCCCGAATTTGCAAATGGTCGGCTCGCATTTTCATGAGTATAAAAAATACTCTCAAAAGGTCGTGGAAATTTACGGGCGATTCACCGACAAAATCGAGGAATGTAGCATTGACGAATGTGCGTTGGATATGACGGAGAGTACCTTTCTTTTCGGGAACGGTTACGAGATCGCGGAGAAAATTCGTCAAACGGTGAAAAAGGAATTGAATTTGACCGTGTCTGTTGGGGTAAGTTTCAATAAGGTGTTTGCAAAGCTCGCTTCAGAGCTGAAAAAACCGGACGCTGTCACGGAAATTAGCGAAGAAAATTATCGAGAGATCGCATGGCGGTTGCCCGTTGACGACCTTCTCTTCGTGGGGAAGTCCACGGCGCAAACGCTGCGCAATTTAGGCGTGCACACAATCGGAGATTTGGCACGTGCGGACGAGGCACTTCTCATGCGTTTTTTGGGAAAACGTGGTAGGCAGTTACGAGTTTACGCCCGTGGTGAGGATGACGAACCGGTACATTTCGAGAAGAAAAAAGAGGATTTGAAATCCATCGGAAACTCCACCACGCTCCCTAAGGACATCACCGATCGCGCGGAAGTTAAACGCTGGTTTTTCGCCCTTGCCGAGAGTGTTTCCGCTCGTCTTCGAGCGGCTGACGTTGGACGAGCAAATACGGTACATATTGTCGTACGAAACGATCGGTTAGAGGATACCACTTGCCAGATGAAAGTGTTGCCTACAACCCTTTGCAGTGATATTGCCAAAGCTGCTTATGAATTGTTCTGCCGTAATTTTCCGCTCGGCTACAAAGTCCGTATGTTGGGTGTGACAGTGTCGGGTTTTGATTATCACGTCGAGCAGATGACGCTGGATAGCATGTTGTCGGGGGAGCGTTCGACATACGAGAAAAAGGAACGTGTGGAGAATGTGATTGCCGGGATTCGAGAAAAGTACGGGTATGCCACCGTGCAACGAGGAATTGTATTGGAAGACGAAAAATTGAACGGACTTGACATTCGAGGCAGAAAAGAGGAAAATTGATTTATGTAAAAAAGAGCTATCTCACCAAAAGGGTGGGATAGCTCCTATCTTTATTAAGTTTGTGCGATTATTCGGCTACGTAACCGATCGTTTTGCCGTTTTCAGGATCAAAAGTCAGGTTGCAAATGGAAGCGACCAAGCCATAAATTCCAAAGGTTATAAAGGAGAGAAATATGTAGGCTAACGTTCTCGATTTGTATCCGTCGGGTTTTAAGTCTGTGTAGTTGATAATGACACTGCCAATCCAACCAAGGAAAAATGTTAATAAAAATCGTACGAGTCTGATATCCATGACGTACCTCCGTAAGTATTGTATATACATTTTATCACATCATTTGACGTAATGTCAACTATTCCACGCAGCTTGGAGGAAAATAAAGGTAAGATTGTATCGTCGCTGTTTTTTGGCAATAAAAAAACTGCGCGATCCTTTTTTGCCGTAATTTACCGGAGCGGAAACGCCGCAGGTGACTCCTGCAAAGCTTCCTTATGGCACACGCAAACATCCGCTTAGAGCTGCTACATTCCTGTCCTGACACGGTTCACGGCATCACGTTGCATAAGACCTTGCTATCAACATTCCTTACGGCGCGCAAACCTCCCATAAACGACGTCGGGAAAGGCATTCGGCTCTGCTATAGCGGATTGCAGATATAGGGTGCCGCTAACTCCCCGCCTACGCGCAGCTTCTATATCATACCATATTCCAAAAGAAAAAGCAACTATTTTTCACGGTTCTTTCGTGACGGATTTGCAAAGTTTTTGCAGAAACTGGATTTTTTGGAAGAAAAAGTTGACAAACGCTGTAAAGTGAGGTATACTAATAGGGTAAAAAGGAGTAGAATTATGTCAGAAAATTGTACGCATGATTGTTCTTCCTGTTCGTCGAATTGTTCTTCGAGAAAACAGGAAAGTTTGTTGAAGGCTCCACATAAAGAGTCTTCCGTAAAGAAAGTGATTGCCGTCGTCAGTGGCAAGGGAGGAGTTGGAAAATCTCTCACGACCTCGCTGTTGGCATCGTACGCACAAAAACAGGGAAAGTCCGTCGGAATCATGGATGCCGACATTACGGGACCTTCCATTCCCAAAATGTTTGGCGTGTCCGAGCATGCAACGGGAAGCGCGGAAGGGATCGATACCGTGCTTTCTCCCTCCGGAATGCAGCTCATGTCCATGAATTTGTTGCTCGACGACGAAACGATGCCTGTCATTTGGCGAGGTATGGTCATTTCGGGCACCGTCATGCAGTTTTGGACGGATGTCGTTTGGAAGGACCTCGATTTGTTGTTTATTGATATGCCCCCGGGAACGGGTGACGTGCCTTTGACGGTCTTCCAAAGTATTCCCATCGCAGGGATTGTCATCGTAACCACGCCGCAGGACCTTGTGAAAATGGTCGTGGAAAAGGCAGTTAACATGGCGAAGATTATGAATATTCCCGTGCTTGGGCTGGTGGAGAATATGAGCTATTTGACCTGTCCCGATTGTGGAAAGCAGATTGAAGTGTTTGGCGCAAGCAAGGCGAAAGCGATTGCTGCGGAGTACGGCATTCCCACCGTTGCACGTATGCCCCTCGATCCGAAGATTTCTCAGCTTGCCGACCAGGGGCGCATCGAAGACTATGACGGCAGTGCCTTGCAAGAGGTGTTTGAACAAATTCAAAAGGCAGAACGGAAATAAACCATGGGCTATAAGGCGGAAAAACAAAAGATAGAGAGCAAGCTCAAGCGGATAAAAAACGTCGCACTTTGCGTAGTTTTGGCGGCGCTTCTTTCCCTTTGCGTTTTTTCCGCATTCGTGCCGCCTGATACCTGGAAATATCACGTAGGCAAACCCGCTATATCCAAAATAGAGGACGGGGAACTCCGTATTCACTTCCTCGACGTTGGGCAAGGGGATTGCACTTTGATTGAGTTTCCCGACGGGAAGGTGGCGCTCATTGATGGCGGAGACGGAAGAGAGAGTACGGAAATTACCATTTTGCGTTAT
The DNA here is from genome assembly GCA_964494075.1 of uncultured Clostridia bacterium. Classification (GTDB taxonomy): domain Bacteria; phylum Bacillota; class Clostridia; order Christensenellales; family Borkfalkiaceae; genus Scatosoma. Next base: position 919 of record CAZBQP010000051.1, on the reverse strand, counting down.
CTCAACGCTCTTAAAATCGACACGATTGATTTTCTGATTGTCAGCCATGCAGACTCCGATCATTGTGGTGCGCTCGATAAGGTTTTGGAACAGAAAAAGATACTCAACGCATACCTGCCTACCACCGAGCCTGAAAATTCTAACTCGGAATACGCACAATTTTTCGCACGATTGTTGGAGGAAAATTGTACGATGCAATATTCAAAAAGTTATCTCGATTTGGGGAACGGCGATTTGGAAAATGGGTATTCCTTTGCGTTTTTGTATCCGCATTTGGTTGATACGGAAAGTTCGCAAACGGACGACAATGCCAATTCTGCCGTGCTTTGGTTGGACTATCGGGGCGTGAGTGCCTTGTTTACGGGTGATGCTCCGTTGACTACGGAATCGGTGTTGATGCGTGATGACGGGCTTGGATTGTATTCCTTCCTTGGTGTCGATCTTGCGAGTACGGAAATTTTGAAAGTGGCGCATCACGGCAGCGCCGACAGTACGAGCAAAGCGTTTTTAGAATATATGCACGTTGAGACGGCGGTCATTTCCTGTGCAGAGAATAATCTGTACGGACATCCGTCTGAAACAGTGATGGAAAATCTTCGTGCTACCGACGTTGATTCGTACGTCACGGCAGAGCGTGGCTCCGTCGTGGTGACCATCGGGGCGGACGGAAAGTATTCAATCGAGTGCGAGAAATAGAAAACTCGAAAAATAAAAGTCTTGAAAACTCAAAATTGAAAAAGACGCTTGTCGGCTTGTTGCTTGACAGGCGTTTTTGTTGCTTTGTTCGGCGGTAATGAGGGGCGTATTTGCACAACTTTTTTTTGATTTCCATATTTTTGATATAAAAAGCAAGTTTTTCATGTTAAATTCTTGATTTTTATTAAAGGAATATGGTATAATACAAAATAATCAATAATAT
>CAZBQP010000050.1:0-8336 GCA_964494075.1 uncultured Clostridia bacterium | reverse complement strand
AAAGAGTGTATAATACTTTCATTATGAAAAACGAATTTCTTGTTACCCCCATCGCACATATTCAAACGGACTTCAAAGAAAAATTCGGCATACCTCGACAAAGCGGTAGAGCACCCTCTTTGGAAGCTCGAATCATCTTTGAACCCGAGTATCGAAACGCAGACGCCTTGCGTGAAATAGAAGGATTTTCTCACCTTTGGTTGCTTTTCGATTTTTCCTTAGCGCATAAAAAAGAGTGGTCGCCCACCGTTCGCCCGCCTCGCTTGGGCGGCAATAAACGAGTCGGTGTATTCGCAAGTCGCTCCCCTTTTCGTCCCAACCCCATCGGACTTTCAGCCGTAAAGCTCGTTCGCATCGAACAAACAGAACGAGAGGGACTTGTCCTCGTGGTGTCGGGCGCAGACTTACTCGACGGCACCCCCATTTTGGACATCAAGCCTTACCTACCCTTTGCGGACAGTATTCCCGAGGCACGGGCAGGGTACGCAGGAGAGCACGAACACGATCGAGTGGAAGTGATTTTTCCAAGCGAACTCCTTCAAATGATTCCGACGGAAAAACAAACAGGGCTTCTCGATTGTCTTGCCGACGATCCTCGTCCTTCCTATCAAGACGAAGGGAGAACGTACGGCATGCGTTTCGATCAATTCGATATCAAATTCACCGTCAAGGAGGGTGTACTCACCGTCTGCGACATACAAAAAAACGGCGTTTCCTAACGCCGTTTTTCATTTTACTTACTTCAAAACCCATTTCTCATCTATTTTATAAGGATAGCAACAACTTACGTCTTATCTATGCTTGCCTTTATTAAAAATTGCAATCGTACCAGGTCCGGAGTGCGTACCGATTACGGCTCCCACCTCATTTACCATAAATTCCGTGTTCGGACGACGAGCTAAAATAAGATTTTTGACGTATTCCACATCCTCGATACAGTCCCCGTGACTGATATAGATGGGATCATTATCATCCATATCCGCCGTTTCAAACAAGTTATTTACAAGCTCCGAAAGAGACTTTTTTCTCCCCATCGCTTTCCCGATTACAACCAGTTTTCCCTCGTTGTCAACATGCATAATAGGCTTAATTTTCAAAATCGAACCAACAAGCGCCGTCACTTTGGACACTCTCCCCCCACGGTGCAAGTGGAAAAGATTATCCACCGTGAAATGATGGCAAATCTGTAATTTCAAATCTTCCGCATAATTTGCAGTTTCTTCAAGACTTGCCCCCGTATCCGCCTTTTTAGCAACATAATCCAAAAAAAGTCCTTCTCCCATAGATGCGCAAAGGGTGTCGACCACGACGACTTTTCTCTCGGGATATTCCTCCGCAAGACCTCTCGCCGCCACTTGGAAGCTGCTGCACGTTCCCGAAAGTCCGCTGGAAAATGCAAGCACCAACACGTCCTGTCCTTTTTTAAGGTAAGGCTCGATATGTTCTTTTGCCTGTTCGGAAGCAACTTGATAGGTCGTCGGCATCGCCCCGTCACGAAGCTTTTGATAGAAGTCTTTCACGTCGATTTTTTCGCCGTTTTCCCCTTCGTAATCAACGTCATTCATCCTAAAGCCGAGAGAGACACACTCGACGTCATGTTGTTGATAATATTCCTTAGGCATATCGCACGCTGAATCGGTAATAATTTTAAATTGTCTCATATTTATATCTCCTTTTGTATAAATTTCTGCCGAAAATCATCCCCTTCGACAGCCATAAATTCTATTAAATCACGTTTTTTCGAGCATTAGTTCCCCCTACAATCTTTAAAATGCAAAGGGCAGGTATGCGTTGAATTATTTTAAGACGTTGAATTTTTTAATTCGTTCCGCCTCAAACGCCAGCTTGACGGTGTACGTTCCGTTTTTGCAAGTCAATTCCATTCGTGGCAGACCTATGAGGTCGAAATATTCGTTAAACTTATCGGCAAAGTCCTGCAATACAAGCGCCTTGCACCCGTCGCTCATCACCGATTTATCCGCCTGTAAAACGTTGTTCACGCGCGTGAAATCATTCATTATAAATTCCGCCTTAAAATTCTTTTTACGTTCCCCCACACGCCGCTGTATTTTTTCGTCACGTCGTACATCTTATTTCTGCCCGTCAAAAGATTATTCGCCAACGTTCGAAATGCAGGGTGAATTTCTGCCAAATTGCCACTGTAAATGCCGTATTCTTCGGGCAAAATCCCCAAAAGAGGGGTTTTCAACAGCGTCTCGATCTCCTTGGGCGACAAGCAGTCTCCCGACATCAACAAATCGCCACGAACCTTATTCAAGAGGACGGAAAGCTGATTCAAATGATAGCTTTTGAGCACCGTAATCGCTTTATCCGCATCTCGAAGAGCCGAAATATGCGGCGTTGTCACCACAATCGCCTCGTCCGCCGTCGCCACCGCCCGATGAAATCCCTCGTCCAACCCGGCAGGGCTGTCAATGAAGATAAAATCGAACTGCGGTGAAAGCCCGTCTAACACGAGTTTCACTGCTTGCGGCGACACATACCGCTCAGACTCCGAATGGCTGCTCGTTAAAATGAACAAATTGTCGTATAACGGATGTTTGACGAGCGCTTGTTTGGCTCGACACCGCCCCTCGATGACGTCCACGACGTCGTAAGTGACGAGATGTTCCACTCCTGCGCATACGTCCACGTTATTCAACCCAAAATCGGCGTCACACAGAACAACTCTTTGTCCCTTCTGCGCAAGCCGTGCCGCCAAATTGACCGACACCGTAGTTTTCCCGACGCCGCCCTTTCCGCTTGTCACGACGATGATCCTTGCCATGCCCATGCTCCTTCTCTGATATTACCCATAACGGCATATATCATCATAGCATATTTACAACCTCGCATTTTGTCGGATCTTCCATTTTTTTTAAGGACTTTGTAAAAATGAATTTTTAACAAACGCTTCCTCGCCGTCTGCACCTATCTTTCTCGACCCCTTTTCACCCTCATGAAAATTCCCGAGCTAAGGCAGCCGCACCTTTGTGAGAAGAAACTTTCGTCTTACGCATATATTGTACCACGATTGCGTGAAAAAAGAACGATTTTTTCCTCTACTACACAGGGAAGACAGCTCTACAAGGAGTAGAAAAAGGACTCTACTGTGAGTAGAGTCCTTTATTTTTCAGGCTTTGGGGAGTTTTTTAACAAAAAAATCAGATTTCCGTATAGAAACCTGATTTTCGTTTTTTTGTCTTTTTCTTATCTATTTCTCTTGCAAAGTTCGTTGCAAATTTCGGAAAGCTTCACGTCTTTGGCATTCAAAAGCACCATAAGGTGATAGAGCAAATCTGCCGATTCCGCCACGACGCCTTTCTTATCATCATTCTTGGATGCGATGACAAGTTCCACCGCTTCTTCCCCGACTTTCTTGGCAATACGATCCACGCCACGCACGAACAGGAAACTCGTATACGCACCGTCTTCCGGATTTTTCTTCACGTCCGCAATAATCCGCTGCAAACGTCCAAACATTTCGCCGCCGATGGTGTTATACTCACCCACGAGCTGGTTAGGGAAACAAGTGAAAGAATTCGCTTCCGCATCACCTTTTCCGAATTGTTCCACCTTCAAAAGAACGGAGTCGGAATCGTGATCTAAAAAAACGGCTTTCAACTTCTGATAGTTGCCGTGGACGTCGCCAAACTGATAGACCTTTTTCTTGGAACGGCTGTAATAATGCGCAAAACCGCTGGACAAGGTCTTTTGCAAGGCTTCTTCGTTTGCATACATCAGCATCAGAACTTCACCGCTTTCATAATCCTGCACAATAACAGGCACAAGACCGTCTTTTGCAAATTTCACTTTTTTCATGTCAAAGGTTGCATTTTTAACTGTCATATTCACATTCCTCCCGTCTTCTGTGGAAATAAATTTACCCAACTTATTCCTATTATACAATAATTTTCCTATCCCGTCAAGTGGGTAAAGAAAAAAAGTTGGCAAAAGTTTAGAATTTTTTTCCAAAGCTCAAAACCTTGGTTATTAAACAATACACCTCTTCTTTTTATTGCACACACAACCAAATTTTTTCGATTTTTTTTAATTGAGCACGACGTCTTTGAGACTGTCGTATTTTTTAATCGCCGCCGCCCGCAAGCGATCATCCGCCAACTGTCCGTCAAAAGCATCGTCCGAAAGTTTCTTGGCAGCAAAAATGACCTGCGTGGAATATTTGAGGTTTTTAATATCCGAAAGCATCTTGCCCGACTGCCGTGTACCGAAAAAGTCACCGCTGCCACGCATTTCCAAATCCTTCTCGGCAATCTTAAATCCGTCGGTGTTGTCCTTGAGGGTGAGCAATCGTTCACGAGCGGTCTCTCCGTCCGAACCCATCAATAGGAAACAATAGCTCTTTTCCGAACCTCGTCCAACTCTTCCTCGAAGCTTGTGAAGCTGCGAAAGCCCGAAACGCTCGGCATTATAGATAATCATAATCGTGGCATTGGGCACGTCCACCCCCACTTCAATAACCGTCGTGGAAACGAGACAATCGTATTTTCTCTCCTTAAACGCCGTCATCACTTCCGATTTTTCCTTATCCTTCATCCTTCCATGAAGCAAACCGAATCGCACCGTTGGAAGACGCCCTTGGAGTTCCTCGAAAAGTTCGGTGACGCTCATAATCGAGCCTTCTTCGTCATCGTCGATCTTGGCGCAAACGAAGTACGCCTGTTTTCCCGCCGCCGTTTCCCGTTTGACGTATTCGAGCATGTCGTCGTATCTGCTTTCAGGGATAATCGAGGTGGAAATTTCCTGCCTTGCCTTGGGCTTATCGGAAATAGTAGTCACGTCCAAATCCCCATAGAAAATAAGGGATAAGGTACGAGGAATGGGCGTGGCGCTCATGACGAGCATATCCACTCCTTCCCCCTTTTCAGCCAAAGCATTTCGCTGCGCAACCCCGAAGCGGTGTTGTTCGTCGCAGACAATGAAACTGAGGTTAGGAATTTCCACGTCCCCTTGAAAAATGGCGTGCGTACCACACAAAATATCAATCTCCCCGTTTTTCAACCTCGCCTTCATCTCTCGTTTTTCTTTGGCTGTCATGCCGCCTGCCAAATACCCCACGTGATAATCGGGAAAATATCGTTGAAGCACGGCGTAGTTTTGCGCAGCAAGCACTTCCGTCGGCGACAGGTACGCCGCTGCAAATCCACTCCTAACCGCCATAAAAATACCGCAGAGTGCCACCGCCGTCTTACCACTCCCCACGTCTCCTTGCACCAGTCGATTCATACGTGACGGTGCGTACAGGTTTTCAAATATTTCGTTCACCGCCGTCTTTTGTCCTTCCGTAAACTCAAACCCGAAACGCTCGGAAAACTCCTTCACTTCGCTCGCTTTGACGGAATACTCGTGTCGACGCACCTCTTCTTTGCCCCCCTTGATAATCTTGAAGGCAGAAATGAGAATAAAATATTCTTCGAGTGCAATCCGCTCGGAAGCATTGTCCTTGCTTTGCATATCGGCAGGATTGTGAATTTGATAGAGCGCCTGCTCCAAAGAAGGAAGATTATATTTCCGCTCAATCTGCCAAGGAATCACGGTGGAAAGATCGGTCTTTTGCAACGCCTCCTTGACGGCAGACCGCACAACCTTCTGCGTCAACGAACCCTTGAGCGAATAGACGGGTACAATCCCTTTCAGACGGTAATTTTTATCGAGTTCCTCAAACGTGGGATTGACGAGGGACACCTGTCCGAACTTGTTTTGCACTCTGCCGTAAAAAAGGTATTCCCCTGTTTTCAGCTTTTGCGCCACGTAAGGTTGATTAAACCATACGACGGTGAAAGGGAATCCGTCCTGCGAGCAAAAGGCTTTCACCATCTTGCGTTTACTGCCGTAGCTGACGGGCATAACACGAGTCACCTCACACGCCACAAGCACGACGTCGTTGTGATATGCAGTTTTCAAAGAGGAACGTTCGGTGAGATCGAGATAGGCACGTGGATAAAACCGTACGAGATCTTCCACCTCGTAAAGCCCCAGTTTATTAAAATCTTTTTCTCGTTTTTCCCCGATGGATCGCAGGGAGGACAACTTCATAAAAATACCCCCTTTTTACCCGTGAACAAGACCATGGTATATTCCTTCCGTACTATGTACCCTTTCGTCATTTTCACGAAGATACAACTCGTTGTTTATAATAAGTATACCCGTACTTTGCCGAAAAGTCAAGTGAATTTTTCTTCTTTCCTATTGTATAAAAGAAAAAGCCCGCGCACGAGCAATCGCTCGCCCCACGGACTTTCCTCATTCTACTCTTTCCCGATTATAAATCGAGTTTCATATCATTCTCTTTGATCCAGCCTTTTTTACGCATAAACTCGGAAATCAACAAATTCAATGCGGCAGGAAGCACGATCATCAACAAGATAATCCCTACGTATCCAACCCAGCCCGTCGTATAGCGGAACAAATCGAAAATCCCTACCAAGCCACTCGTCCCCATGCCGCCGCCCGAAGCGCCGCATTTCAGCTTAAACACACAGGTGGAAAGTGGTCCGCAAATAGCGCTCGACGCAACCATGGGTGCCATGATTTGCGGTTTTTTCATAATATTCGGAATCTGCAACATACTCGTGCCGATCCCTTGCGAAATCAAGCCACCTACGCCGTTTTCACGATAGCTCGCCACAGCAAAACCAACCATATGACAAGCGCACCCCACCGTCGCAGCACCTCCCGCAAGCAACATTGCCTCGTAATTTTCGCTTCCGACGCCGAGCGCCAACACAGGACTTGCCACAGCCACCCAAATCGCCGCCGACGAAGTGGGCATAGTCAACAAAATCCCCATAACGACGGCAATGACAATCCCCATGACGAAGGGAGTCGCTTCCGTCGCAATGGCAATCAAGACGCCAAGTTGATTGACCAACCAAATAAAGGGGAACGCCACGTAGACGCCACCAAACGCAAGTATAAGCGTACCGAGCGGCACGAGCAAAATATCCAACTTCGTCTTTCCTGCGTACAGCCCTACCGGCTCCACGACGAACATCGTCACTACGTACGCACCGATGGGATTCCCGGGCAATCCTGCCGTCAACGAGATTGCAGGCACTCCTGCCCCCACGACAAGCTTATCCGCAAACGCCCCGACCATGCCTGCCACCGCTGCGGAAAAGACGAGCAATTTATTCTTTCCCAGCGCATGCGCAATGCCTACCCCGATGCCTGCACCCATAAGCGCTTTGGCAATGTTGGATATGTACGTCAGGGTGTTTCCGACATAATTGCCGTTCTCCCCGATAAGGTTGATCCAACCTGCAATCTGCGCCAAAATCGTGCCCGCAATCAACGTGACGAACAAGCCCTGCGCCATGCCCGAAAACGCCGTGATGAACCAACGTTCGGGAAGAGCTTTCAAATAATCATACGCCCTTGCCTTCCAATTTTTCTTCTCTTCCATATTCTCAACCTCTCGTATACTTTTTTCCAAAACGGAAATGCGTAGCTCTATTATAGCCTTTCATTCGATAAAAGTCAAGCGACTATACACAATCGATAGAAAATTATCTATTCGATAAATTTTAACGACAAAACGCCGCCTTCCCCTTACGAAAAAGCGACGTCTTTTCTTTTAGAATTCCTTCATGTTATTTACGTTCAAAGCTGTCGCAGCAAGTGCAAGCGTCCGAATCGCAGTTGCAGGTATTACCCACGTGAATTTTGCGAAGGGTGCAATAATCCCCCATGCGGTTGTACTTACATTCGGTTACGCCGCAACCGATGGCAGTGTTCACTTCCTGATTTTTGTTTTCATACATCATAAAAATCCTCCTTTTTTTCCGATAAAGTCGATTTTATCGGATTTTTCTGAAAAGAGTATGGGTAATTTTTCAAAAGTCTATTGACATTTTTCAAATTTTCCTGTACAATAGAGTTGTAAAATAATGGACGATGCTCAACAGGCGTTCGACATAGACATAGGAGGATATGCAAATGAAAGTAATCTTATTAGCAGATGTAAAAGACGTAGGTAAGAAAGGCGACGTTGCGGAAGTCTCGGACGGCTACGGGAAAAACTTCTTAATTAAAAAAGGACTTGCCAAAGCCGCAACTGCAAGCAACATTCACGAAGCGGAACAAAGAAAAGCAGCGCAAGCCTTCCATAAAGCGGAAGAAGTGAAAGCGCTCCAGGCGTTGGCAGCCACTTTGAACGGAAAATCCGTATCCGTAAAAATCAAGGTGAGTGAAAACGGCAAGGTATTCGGGAGCGTCACGACACTCCACGTTTCGGAAGCTCTTTCCAAGCTCGGTTTCGACATCGACAAGAAAAAAATCAAAATGGACAGCGTGAAAAATTTAGGCTCCTACCC
>CAZBQP010000049.1:0-8392 GCA_964494075.1 uncultured Clostridia bacterium | reverse complement strand
GGCAATTATTGCATGCGTATCAGTTGGAGCTTACTCACCCTACGACAGGGGAGAGAATGACATTCAATGCGCCCCTGCCCCCTGCATTTGAAGAAATTTTGAAAAAACTTTGTAGACAGTACGGCGTGGATGAAACGCTGTTTGAAAAACTGTTCAGATAGGATATTATGTTAAAAATCACCAAAATAAAACGCAATTCCATTGCCAAGGAACTTGGTTTGGAAGTGGGAGATGAAATCGTTGCGTTCGACGGTTTTGCTTGCGAGGACGAGCTGGATTATCTATTCTACGTGGAGGCGCAAAACTTCACGATGACGGTGAGAGATCATCGTTCGAGAGAAGAAGTGACGGTGGAAATTGAAAAGGATGAAGGGGAAGATCTCGGTTTGGAATTTGAGAAAAACGAGAAGATCCGCACCTGTCATAACCGTTGCGTGTTTTGCTTCGTCGATCAAATGCCCAAGGGAATGCGAGAAAGTTTGTACGTGAAAGACGACGACTACAATATGAGTTTTTCCTGCGGCAACTTCGTTACGTTGACCAATCTTTCTGATGAGGGGTTGGAACGCATCATTCGTTTGAAACTTTCCCCTCTGTACGTATCCGTACATACGATGAATCCGCAGCTTCGAGTTAAGCTTTTGCGCAATCGTTTTGCAGGGAAAATCGTAGACCAGATTAAACGACTTGCCGAAGGGGGAATTGAACTACATTGTCAGGCGGTGCTTGTGCCGGGCGAAAACGACGGCGAAGAACTTGCCTACACAGCGCGCGAATTGTTCAAATATTACCCTATCGTGCACGATATGGCTTGCGTTCCGACAGGAATCACCAAATACCGTGAAGGCTTGTATCCCATTTCCGACGTGGATAAGGCGTACAGCGAAAAATTGCTCGATTTGGTGGATTCACTCAATGAGGAATTTGGTGTGGATTTCCTGTTGCCTGCGGACGAGTATTTCATCAGGGCGGAGCGCCCCTTCAAAAGCCGGAAATTTTACGGGGATTTTGAACAGATTGAAAACGGCATCGGCATGACCACGAAATTCATCGTGGAGACGGAAAGCGCATTAGATGAGCTGAACAACGGGGGTATGTATGCGTTGAGCAAAGAAAAACGCTCCCTTCTGATTTGTGGTACAAGCGCGTACGGCATCAATAAAACGCTTGGAAAAGAATGTGAAGAGCGGATAGAAGGCTTGAAAATCGACGTTCTTTCCATCGTCAACGAGTTCTTCGGTCCTACCGTGACTTGTACGGGGTTGTTGACGGGCGTCGATATTCTCCACGCTGTGGAAAAATATAGGGAAGAGGGCGGACGATTTGATGAAATTGTATTGCCCGGAAGCACTTTGAAAGAGTTTGAGGACGTGTTCCTTTGCGGCATGACCTTGGACGAGCTAAAAGAAAAATTACATTTTGACAATATTCGTATCAACCGAGAAGGTGGATACGGGCTCGTGGATATCTTATCCACGTTAGAAAATAAAAAATAATCGTAAAGAGGAGGCGATAAAATATGGCAAATCCCCTGATTGCGCTCGTGGGTAGACCCAACGTAGGCAAAAGTACCTTTTTTAACAAAGTAGCGGGACGCAAAATTTCAATCACGGAAGATAGACCGGGTGTCACCCGTGATAGACTGTATACGGACGCCGTTTGGCGTGGCAAGAATTTCACGATGGTGGATACGGGCGGTATCGAGCTTAAATCCGAAGACGTGATGTGGAAAGAAATTGCAAAACAAGCAGACGTAGCAATTGATACGGCTGACGTAATTTTGTTTTTCACGGACGGAAAGGAAGGGTTGCATCCTTCCGACTACGACGTGGCAGATATTTTGCGTCGGAGCAAAAAGCCTGTAATCCTCGTCGTCAACAAGATCGACAATTACACGCCCGACAAGATTTTTGAATTTTATTCGTTGGGTTTGGGTGAACCTTTCGCAATTTCCGCAGAACATTCTCAAGGGATCGGCGACGTGTTGGACGAAGCTATGGTATACTTCCCCGATACGACGGAGGAGAAAGTTCCTTCCCTCAAAATCGCCGTAGTAGGAAAACCGAATGCAGGAAAATCGAGTTTGGTGAACAAAATTCTCGGGCATGAGAGAAGTATTGTTACGCCGATGGCAGGAACGACGAGAGATGCAATCGACACGTTGTTTTATCGTGGCGACAAGGCGTACACTATCATTGACACGGCAGGGATCCGCAAGAAAAAGAATGTGGACGATGACGTGGAATATTACAGCAATATGCGTGCATTTGATGCGGTGAGAAGGGCAGACGTATGTTTGCTCGTTGTAGACAGCAACGAAGGGTTGACCGAACAGGACGTGAAGATTATCGGCTATGTACACGAACAGGGAAAACCGTCCGTTATCGTCATGAATAAGTGGGACTTGATAGAAAAAGACACTCACACCGTCAATCGTTTTGAGGAACAGCTCAAAGAAGATTTGAAATTTATGGATTATTATAAGTCCATCTATATTTCTGCCAAGACGGGGCAGCGTGTGGAAAAGATTTTGGCGGCGGCAGAGGAAGTGTATTCCCACGCTTGTTTCCGAGTACCCACGGGGGAACTCAACGATCTTATCGGCGACGCCGTTCGTCTGCAAGAACCCCCTTCATACTTGGGGCGTCGTATGCGCGTATTCTTCTCTTCGCAGGTTGCGGTTTGTCCGCCCGTGTTCGTGTTGCACGTCAACGACGAGAATTTGCTCCATTTCTCCTATCAAAGATATTTGGAAAACACCATTCGCAGAGCGTACGATTTTTCGGGAACGCCTATTAAAGTGACCGTTCGCGAAAAGAAAGACGAGGAATAAACAGGATGAAAGAGCTTTCGTTTGTGCAGTGTTTGTGGCAGTTTTCGATTATTGCCGTCGTATGTTATTTCGTCGGCTGTTTCAATTTCGCACTGCTCATTTCCAAACTCAAACATAAGGATATCACCAAAATGGGGAGCGGCAACCCCGGCACGATGAATATGAGTCGTGAATTCGGCATGAAAATCGGGGTGCTCACCTTCGTTTGTGATGCCTTAAAGAGCGGTCTGCCTCTGTTGATTTGTCATTTGATTTATAAAAATTATTGCTTTGCAGGCACGAACGTTTTGGTCAGCGATTTTATCCGCTACTTCTGCGTGTTGTTCGTAATTCTCGGTCATATCTATCCCGTGACGATGGGCTTCCATGGCGGCAAGGGCATTGCTTCTACAATGGGGGCATTTTGGTTCAGTCTGTCTTGTGAAAATCTTTGGTGGATTCTCGGTGGCGCTGCAGTGGCAATCGTCCTCGTGAGTTTTATCAAAATCACGAAGTGGGGATCGCTTGGCTCTCTTTTAGGTGTATCGGGATGCAGTATCGTGCAGATGTCGATTTTTCTGTCGTGTTATGCGCAGGAACCGTTCAACGCATACCTGGTATGCCTGTATATGATTATTTTAGCGATTAACTTCCTCACCTGGTGGGCACACAGAGCCAACTTAGTTCGCCTGTTTGCCGGGGAAGAACATAAGACGGGCGCAAAAAAGAAAAAAGCGTAAAGTGAGGTTGTAGAAAAATTAAGATGAGCAACGTACGTGCAAAAGAATTTTTTGATGTGCCTTTGCGCTTACAAAATGTACGGGAGCAGGATTTCGACCTCGTGTATGCCATTATGGAAGAAGCCTTTCCCTATGACGAGCGTCGTACCTACGAAGAGCAAAAACAGCTGTTTTCCGATCCGAGATATCAAATATACGGTCTGTTGGACGATTCCAACGGTGCGTTGAAAGCGTTTATCAGCTTTTATCGGTTGGACGGATTTGTTTTTGCGGAGCATTTCGCCACGAGTCCGAAATATAGAAATCAAGGCTTGGGTGGCAAAATTTTACAAAGTTTGATTGAGATATTGCAGGAACGAATTTGTCTGGAAGTGGAATTGCCTGAGAATGAGTTTTCCAAAAGGCGAATTGCATTTTATCGGCGCAACGGCTTTTTTCTCAACGACTATCCGTATAAGCAACCTCCCATTTCGGCAGGCAGGGCGGAAATTCCCCTTCTGCTTATGACGACGGGCGGAACGCTTACGGAAGAGGAGTTTTTGCAGGTGAAAGACATTCTGTATCGGGAAATCTATCATGTGGATAGAGGGTTTGATTAAGAGAGTGGCGCTTGGCGAATGCGGATTATTTTATAAAATCGTTCATAACAGATCATGAAATGAAAAAAAAGGACGCAGAAGAATTTTCTTCCGCGTCCTTTGCTTTGCCTATTTTTATTTTGGTATGTTCACCACAAGAAAGTATAGAGGTATAATTCTCCGCTCTCGGGAAAATATGCCATGTACAGTTCTTCTTTGAATTTACCGGCTTCGGACGTCACGGGGAAATCCGTTCCGTTTTCGCTTTCGTCACTGTTTTGCCAAAAGAATGCCCAGGTATACGTTTGTGTCCAGTCAGGTCGCTTTTCCACGGTGAGGATATCGTTCCAATGGGGAGTTCCGTCCAATTTCTCCAATCCCATGGTGAAAGCACTTTCAAATTCCGTATTTTTTTCCGAGGAAAAATAGGAGAGCAAGGCTATGTCGGTGTATTTCATATCGAAGACGGCGTAGTAGTTTCCGTCACCTTGCAAACCCAGATTGCCTACGATGTAAGTGGCGGGTAAATCATTCGGAAGAGGTACGGGCAACGTGTTTTCCCATCTTGCATTGAGCCATTCCGAGGTGGATTTCTTATTTTTATTGCCTTCTATCATGATGAATCCGAAAAGTGCGGCAAGCGCAAGTATGCAGACAAGTAGAAGTATGAAAAAGCCTTTGATAATTTTTCCAATGATTTTCATGAAATTATATCCTGTATTAAATATGATTATACATAATGCTGATGGCACCATTTGAATTTAATCCATTAGCATAAAATAACCTTTTTGTTGGTTTGGAGCTATGGTAAAATTGCACTAAATTTTCTAAAGTTGATTAATTTGCATTGGTAGCACTTCCTATATTTTTTAGACGAGCAACTTGAATATCATCTATATAATTTTATTTTACGCCTTTTTTTGCTTTGTCAAGCATCTAAACGAAGAATAAATAAGTTGATTTGCAAGGGAGAGAATAATCGTGCAGCACGAAACGTTTCTCCTTCTTTATAATGGAAATGTTTGCGAGTCTATCATTATTTTTTAAATTCATGATATATTTGCTTGCAAAAAGGCAGAGCCTATGATATAATGTCATAAAAGATTGTGACATTTTGAGGGTTTTCTATGGAAAAACAAGTGAAGAGGATCGCCGTCGTGTGCGACGTGTTGGGTAAGGAGAACAACGGCACGACTATTGCCGCCATGAATTTGATTCGAAGCTTAAAGGAGAAAGGGTACGAAGTCAGGGTGATTTGCAATGACGAAGAACGCAGAGGTGAAGAAGGGTATTATATCGTTCCCGAATTAAAAATTCCCGTTATCACCGCAATCGTGCACCGCAACGGCGTCAAACTTTCCATTGTGAATAAGCAGGTGATGGACGAGGCTCTTTCGGGCGTCGATCATGTGCACGTGATGATCCCGTTTGCGTTGGGCGGCTATGCGTCCAAGTATTGTCATGAGCATAACATTCCCTTGACGGCAGGTTTTCATGCGCAAGCAGAAAATTTCACCTCGCATTTGGGCATGATGCACTGGAATTTTGCCAATCGGCTTTTTTATAAGTATATTTATAATAATGTATATCGCTACACCGACTGTATTCATTATCCTACGCAATTTATCAAGGAGGAGTTTGAATCGGTAGTCGGCGAAACCAAAGGAGAGGTGATTTCCAACGGAGTGAACGGGATTTTTGCCAAGCAGGAAACGGCGCCTATCGAGCGTTATCAAGGAAAATTCGTCATTCTCAACATCGGCAGACTGTGCGCCGAAAAAAATCAGAGTGTCCTCGTTAAGGCGGTTGCACGTTCTCAGTATAAGGAGAAGATTCAGCTCGTTTTGGCAGGGGCAGGTCCTGATCAAAAGAAGTTGATGAGTCTGGCGAAGAAGTTGGGCGTGAACGTTGAAAACGATTTTTATACGCGTGCAGGGTTGGTGGAGATTATCAACAATGCGGACCTTTATTGTCATTCGTCCGAGATGGAAATTGAGGCAATCGGCTGTATGGAAGCCATTCGTTGCGGCGTCGTTCCCGTGATTTCCGATTCTAAAAAATCGGCAACGAGGAAATTTGCACTCGACGAAAACAGTCTGTTTACCAACGACGATGCGGCGGACTTGGCGAGAAAAATTGACTACTGGATCGAACATGAAGAGGAGCGAAAAGAATACGCTTTGCGGTATTTGCATTCGGCGACGGCGTTCGATCAAGCCTATTGCATGGATAAAATGGAAGAGATGATTTTGAAGACGTACGAGGAGAAGACGTATGGCGAAGCGAGCTAAGAAAGTGATTTATTACAGCGATGAGCTGCAGGACGACTTTGCCGGAACGAATATTCAACAAAAGCCGCTCGGCAAGGGGTATCGCTACGTCAACGACAACGTTTTTGCACGTGTGGGAACGTGGATTGTCTATTATATAATCGCATTGCCCATCGTATTTTTGTTGCAAAAGCTGTTCGTGCGACAAAAAATCGTAAATCGAAAACTTCTGAAAGAATGTAAAGGACAAGGGTGTTTTCTGTACGCTAACCATACGATGTCGATGGGGGACGCTTTTACAGGACCAATCGTGTGCGCACCGAAAAAGTGTTACGTCATCGTCAATCCCGATGCTGTTTCTATCAAGGGATTGCGTACGATTGTGAAGATGCTGGGTGCTATTCCTCTTGCTTCTGGTTTTGAAGAGGGAAAGAAGATGGTGCAATGCGTCAAGAGACGAGTCGAGCAAGGTTGTGCGGTGATGATCTATCCCGAGGCGCATATTTGGCCCTATTATACGGGAATTCGCCCGTTTGCGTCAAATTCCTTCAAATATCCCGTCAATTTAGACGCTCCCGTGTTTTGTATCACCAACTGTTATCAGAAGAGTTTGCTTTTCAAACGTCCCAAAGTGGTGGCGTTCGTGGACGGACCATTCTATCCCGATAAGACTTTACCCAAAGCCGAATGCACGGAAAAATTGAGAAATCAAGTGTATGAAACGATGTGTCAACGGTCGAAGGAACACTCCACGTACGCCTATGTGGAATACGTAAAGCAACCTGTCGAGTCCGTGAAAGATATTGCACCTATTTCCTCTTATGAAGAGGTAAAAATGGCAGAATGATAGGGGCAGGTATGCGTTGAATGAAAATAGCCCGAGCTTTCCGATGAGTGGAAAGCTCGGGCTTATTCTTATAAAAATCCGCTTATTTCGTGCCGAAAAGTCTGTCGCCTGCGTCGCCGAGACCGGGTAAAATGTATCCGTGTTCATTCAGTTCTCTGTCGAGGGTGGATACGTAAATTTTGACGTCGGGGTGCGCTTCCGCAACCTTTGAAATACCTTCGGGTGCACCGATGATTGCCATGAAACGAATGTTCTTGCAGCCACGTTTTTTGAGCAGGTCAATGGCGTCGCAAGCGCTCCCGCCCGTAGCAAGCATGGGATCGAGCAAAATGACAAACTTATTTTCAATCCCTTCGGGGAGTTTGCAATAATATTCCTTAGGCTCAAGGGTTTCCTCATCACGGTACATGCCGATATGTCCTACACGAGCGGCAGGGAAGAGGGTATGCACGCCGTTCACCATGCCAAGCCCGGCACGGAGAATGGGCACGATGGCAATGGCATTGTCGGCGATAACCTGTTGTTGACAAGTTTCCATAGGGGTTTTCACCGTTTTGATGGTGGTAGGCACGCCGTCCTTCATTGCCTCGTAGGTCATGAGAGTGGTGATTTCTTCGATGAGTTCACGGAATTCCTTCATGGAAGTTTTTTCATCTCGAAGAATGGCAATTTTGTGTTGAATGAGTGGGTGATGAAAGATCACTACGTTTTCGTACGATTTCATAGATCGAATTCTCCTTTGTTTTTCGTAATTATTGTATCACAATTATGCCTTGAAAGCAAGTGAAATGACAAAAATTTTGAAAATAATTTTCAGGGAAGAAGGGGGAAGGGATGTCGCGGACGATTTAGTGGAAGGTTGAATAAAAAATAAGGGAGTTGGTTAGAGCCGCTATGCGCAAATCGCATAGCGGCTCCAAAAAGCTTTTACAAAATAGTTACATATACATGCAATAAAATGTCATTGTCACCAAATGAGAGGTGTTTTTCCGTCGGTGTCGTAATGCCAATACTTTCCGCTCGTGGTAGGCTTGCTTTCGCTGTAATAGTAGCGTGTGGCACCTGTTAAGTTGGAATTATAAGAGTCAATGGAGATTTTTGCCCAATCTTCTGCCGTGCCTTTATAATAAACTGTTTTCAAGCTG
>CAZBQP010000048.1:0-8394 GCA_964494075.1 uncultured Clostridia bacterium | reverse complement strand
TTTTTTTTTACCTCTTAAGATGCAAATTAGAAAAATCCCTAACTAAACCCATCTTTAACGGAGTTTTTCTTTTCAACACGCGTCTTTATCATCATCAAATACTGCCCAATAAACTCTTTGCTCGCCGATGAATTTTTACAAAATACTTAAAATCACCGCCGCTTCACAAACGAGTTTGTGAACGATTTTGAGAAAGCGCCTGCTCACATACGGAACAATCCACTTCCGTTTTAGCGAAAAAAACCAAGCTTGCCCTATATTTCAGGGCAAACCTGACTTTCCATTTATTCTTCGCTTATTTACGAACGCCTTTGTTTGCGCATGCATCCGCAGCAGGTACACGGGAAATATCTTTCACCAGTTTTTCCCCGAGACGTACACGGAACAAGTTGTTGCATACGGGGCACATATACACCATGTTGCCCGCTTTAACATTCAATGCAGCACCGCAACGATAGCAGTTCACAACATATTTTTTCACTTCTTCCGTCACAGGCTTCACTTCCGCAACCGCCTGCGTCACTTCCGCCTGCGTTTCAGGAGCTTGATTGCTTGCCACTTGATTGTTCGTTTTAGTCATAATAAATCCCTACCTTTTATTTTTTCCTAAAGCGCCGCTGCGCCACATCAGTAATGAGTTTTCCTTTCGCTACGCCGTCACAAAGCACTCTTTTGACCGCCCTTGTAGACGTGCAACAAACAAAAATCTCCTTCATTCTGATTTTCGTTTATTTTATTCTATTTTACCCTTTTCGAGACTGTTTGTCAAGGCTTTTTATGTAAATATGTATACAATATACTCGAAAAAAAGAAAGTTTTTGTAAGAGCGTTCCCTTCCACGCCGCCTTTCCATTTCTCAAACGATGCCTTTTGTCTAAAAAGTTCTCTTAACAAAAACCGAAGCCGTCTAAAAAGACGATACCTTGGCAACTCATCGCATACCTGCCATGGACTTAACTCAATTTCTCCACTTGAATCTGTTTGAAAATCTCGTCAATCTTCTCCTTTTCGGGAGGATTCGTACCCTTTGTCAAGCAAGCAGCCGAGCCGCACGCCACCGCAAGTCGCAAAGTATCCTCGATGGAGAAGCCCTTCGTATTGCCGTGAATAAAGCCTGCCAACAAACTGTCACCTGCACCGATTGTCGAAACGACATCGCATTTGGGAGCGTTCACACGATAAATTCCCTCGTCGCAAACGAGCACGGCACCGCCGCCGCCCAAGCTGACTACGGCGTTCTCCACCCCGTTTTCATGGAATTTCGTCGCCATTTCCACCGCCGTTTCCACCGTCTGCACGGGCTTACCGAGGTACTTGGTCGCCTCTACCCTATTCGGCTTAATCAACCAGGGTTTGATCTCAATCAAATCTTCATAGGAGAAGGAACGAGAGTCGATTACGATTTTCGCACCGGCATTTTTGAACTCGTGCAAAAGCTCCTTGACTTCTTCGACGCTTACCCCCATAGGCACGCTTCCCGTAAAGGTCACGACACAATCTTCCGTCACTTCCACACGGTGTTTCACCTTCCGCAAAATGCTGGTATCACAAGCAAATCCGTCAAAGGAAATGCGTGTCTCGTAATTATTTTCTTCCTCGTGCAAGGTAAGATTTTGGCGAATTCTGCCCTCAGCCCAAATTTCTTCATAATGCAAATTATCACGATTCAGAGCTTTGCAAAATTCCATAGCATTTTCAGCACCGACCACCACGATGGCAAGACTGTCCGTACCATTCACCTTCAAAGCACGAGAGACGTTGATACCCTTACCGCCTGCATCCACGGAAATCATCTCCGCAAAACATTCGCTGCGAAGCTCGAAATTGCGTACGCTGCAATGCAAGTCAAAAGCCGGATTGAGCGTCAGAGTGATAATACTTCTTTCTTTCACGATCTTTCCTCCCACGGGAGCTCTTTTTTATATTCAGCACCCTTTGTCCTATACATTATATCATACCCGTTAAGAAAAATCAAGCCTTCCATGAAAAAAATATTCACTTTTTTTACAAGAAATAAAGTGTTTCTCGCAAGAAGCAAAAAACACTTTTCTATCATTATCACTCAACACGAGCATACCGTGTATGCGTTCACAGCTTTTTATTTCTCCAGAGTTTCATCCACGACTTCCGCATCCACCGCATTAATGGAAACGCTCTTTATCCCGTTCATGACTCCATTCTTGGATTTATACCCTTCTTCGCTCATGGCAATGCTTTCGCCGTTGGACGCAATCAAACGATAGCGATACAACCCGGCTTTGTCAAAATACACCTCGAATTTCGGGCAAGTCTTCTCCTCGACCTTTTTGAGCGTTTGATCTTCCACACGGTCTTCCGCAATACACTTCGCTGCATTTTTTGCAATGCTCTCCATCCCTTTTTTGCAAGCACTCTTGGTAGTATACACCTGCGAAGCTACCGCAATTTTTTCTCGATTCGATGCATATAAGCTGAAATTAAATGCGCCCGTAGGCGTCTTTTTGATTACAAATTTACCCATACATTCACCTCTATTCTTTCATTGACGTGCCATTGCACACCATTATTATATCACACTCCTCTTTTATTTGTAAATAGGAAAATACAATTTTTTTTACAAAATCAGACAAAAAATTAAAAATAATACGAACATATGTTTGACTTTTACAACTGTAAGTTTTATAATAAGCGTATGATCTCAGAAGAAAAATTGACAATTTTAACGGAAAGCGCCAAATACGACGTATCCTGTTCTTCCTCGGGCAGCAAGCGAAAGAACGAAGGCGGAATCGGCAATGGCTACGCAGCCGGATGCTGTCACTCCTTCACACCCGACGGACGATGCATTTCCTTGCTCAAAATTCTTTTAAGCAACGATTGCATTTACAACTGTAAATATTGTCCAAACCGTTTGGATGCAGACGTGCCACGTGCCACAGCAACCCCGGACGAGATTTGTGAGCTAACGATCGACTTTTACAAACGCAACTACATCGAAGGGCTGTTTCTCTCCTCCGCAGTCTGTGAAAATCCCGATCATACAATGGAAAGGCTGTTACTCGTGGTGAAAAAGCTTCGGACGGAATATCGTTTTCACGGCTATATCCACCTCAAAGGGATTCCCAAAGCCGATCCTCTCCTGATGCAGGAAGCAGCACGATACGCAGACAGAATGAGCTACAATATCGAACTCCCCTCCGAAGCAAGCTTAAAATTACTTGCGCCACAAAAAAGCAAGGAAAGCTTACTCGCACCGATGCGAGCGCTCACAACCCAAGCGGAAGCCTTCAAAGAAGAAAAACGGAAGGGGCAGGCACGAGGTCATTTTCTCCCGGCAGGACAAACGACGCAGCTAATCGTCGGCGCTTCCCCCGAAAAAGACGGGCAGATTTTAAGGCTGACGCAGGCGCTTTATCATAAAAACGGATTAAAGCGTGTTTATTATTCCTCCTACGTTCCCGTCGTGAAAGATAAACTCTTGCCCGAAGTGGGCGCAGGACAGTTGCGTGAGCATCGGTTGTACCAGGCGGACTGGCTGCTGCGTTTTTACGGATTTTCCGTGGAAGAAATTCTCGACGAAAAGGGAAATTTGTCGATGGAATTTGATCCGAAATGCGCGTGGGCGCTTCGTAATATGCACCTCTTCCCCGTCGAAATTAACCGTGCCCCCTTGGAAGTCCTATTGCGAGTGCCGGGCATCGGCGCAAAAAACGCCTATAAGATTATGGAAGCTCGAAAATATACGAAACTGAGCTTTGAGGATTTGACGAAAATGCGAGTTTCCATCAAACGTGCAAAACACTTCATCACCTGCAACGGCAAATTTTACGGAGTAAAAAATATGAGTGCCGTGCGTGGACTTCTCACAGCAGCAGAAACACAGGAAAGTGCCGAACAACTCAATCTATTCAACATGCTCTCCACACCGCAAAACGCTATGGTTGCATTACATGGTCAACTGTAACGTCCCAAACTTTGTTCCTTGCAGATTATTAAGGCAAAGTCTTACAGCCACGATAGCCGTTCGTACACCAGAGCCAAAGGTGACGTATTCCTCAAAGAGTGAACCAGTCCCCACTTCACACGCAAAACAATTTCTATCGCCTATGAGCGAAAAAACAAAGGAAGAACAGACATGATTTACATATTCGACGGCACCATGGTCGGGTTCTTGACCGCTTTCGTACAAGCTTTCACAGATGAAAACGCCGTGCTCGCATCCCAACAAACACAACTTCTTATCGGCGAAGAGCCGCAATTCGTTCTCACCAACGAATCCATCGCTCGTAAAGCAGCCGATCGTTTACATTCTTTCGATCGACACGCCTTGGAAGATTTGAGTGCTTTACTCCGTTGCGGCATAGCAGACCACGAACAGGTGGCGTTTCGATATTTTCGTTTGCTCGCAAAAATGAAAAAGCCGATTCGTCAGCGACTTGCCGAGCCTGACGTTTTTCAAGCCGACCATTACATCAAGCAAATCGGAACGGAAGTGCACCGATTGCACGGCTTCGTTCGTTTTATGGAAACGGAAAGCGGCGCACTGTACGCACCGATCGAACCTGACAACGACGTTGCAGATCTGCTTCTTCCTCACTTCAAGGCAAGACTGCCTGAATATCCCTTCGTAATTCACGACACCAAGCGCAAAAAAGCCGCCGTTTACGATGGAAAAAACTCATTCAACGCATACCTGCCCCAAGCAAACGTGCTCATATGTGCAGATGAACACGAATGGCAAAAACTTTGGAAAGGATACTATAACGCCGTCAATATTCCCTCGAGAGAACGACTTTCGCAAATGAAAGGATATATGCCCGTCCGTTACTGGAAATATATGCCCGAAAAACAAAAATAAGACTTTCTCGTTCACGCTTTGACCTCAAACGCTGCTCGCAAAAGACATACACCGATTCCCCACCCACGCTTTTCCTTACAAACGGAAGCGTTTTCCACAAAATCCCCTTCAAATCCTTGACAAAACGCCTGTAAATGACCTATAATAAAAACAACGGCAGGGGCCGTGCCCTTACCGTTCTTTTTATTTTTGAAAGGAGATCGAATATGAAACTCGTGTCCGACTACTTCGGCTGTATGGTCTTTGACGATTCCGTTATGAAATCCATGCTTTCCGAAAAGGATTATAACACGCTCAAACGCACCGTCAAAGACGGAAGAAGCCTCAAACTCTCCGTTGCAAACGCTGTTGCAAGCGCCATGAAAGATTGGGCAATCGCACACGGCGCAACCCATTTTACCCACTGGTTTCAACCCATGACGGGCATCACCGCCGAAAAACACGACAGCTTTATTTCTCCTGCCGAGGACGGAAAAGTCATCATGGAATTTTCCGGCAAAGAACTCATCAAAGGGGAAACGGATGCATCCTCCTTCCCTTCGGGCGGACTTCGAGCTACCTTCGAGGCGCGCGGCTACACTGCCTGGGACGCCACTTCCTACGCCTTTATTAAAGACAAAGTGCTGTGCATCCCCACTGCTTTCTGTTCTTACAGCGGAGATGCACTCGACAAGAAAACCCCTCTGCTCCGCTCCATGGAAGCCATCGACCGCCAAGCAATGCGTGTTTTGAAACTGTTTGGAAACGAAGACGTTACCTCCGTCAAAACGACGGTCGGGCCCGAGCAGGAATACTTTCTCATTGATAAAGAGCTGTTCAAAAAACGTAAAGATCTCGTCTATACAGGCAGAACGCTGTTTGGCGCAGCTCCCCCGAAGAGTCAAGAACTCGAAGGGCATTATTACGGCGTGATAAAGCCTCGAGTGCAGGCGTTCATGAACGATTTGAACGAAGAACTGTGGAAACTCGGCGTGCTCGCTAAAACGGAACACAACGAGGCAGCGCCTGCGCAACACGAGCTTGCTCCCATTTTCGCCACCACAAATATCGCCGTCGATCACAATCAGTTGACCATGGAAATCATGCAAAAGATTGCCAAAAAGCACGACATGGTGTGTCTGTTACACGAAAAGCCTTTCCAAGGCGTCAACGGAAGCGGCAAACATAATAACTGGTCAATCTCCACCAACACGGGCGTTAATCTGTTAGAGCCGGGGGACACTCCTGCCGAAAACGCACAATTCCTTCTCTTCCTTTGCGCCGTGCTCAAAGCGGTGGACGATTATCAAGACCTCCTCCGCATTTCTGTGGCAAGTGCAGGGAACGATCATCGACTCGGTGCGCATGAAGCGCCCCCTGCCGTCGTTTCTATTTTCCTCGGTGCAGAACTCACCGAAATCCTCGAATCCATAGAAAAGGACGTTCCGTACGACACGAAGGAGAAAGAACTACTCCGAATCGGCGTACATACTCTGCCCAAATTTCCCAAGGATACGACAGATAGAAACCGCACCTCGCCCTTTGCGTTTACGGGCAATAAATTTGAATTCCGTATGCTCGGCTCGTCTGCTTCCGTTTCCGATCCCAACACAACCATCAACACGGCAGTTGCGGAAGTGCTGAAACAATTTGCCGACGAACTGGAAAATGCAGAGAATTTTGAGCTTTCCTTGCACAACCTCATCAAACGAGTGATCACCGAACATAAACGCATCGTCTTCAATGGCAACGGCTACGACGATAAATGGCTCGCTGAGGCAGAAAAACGGGGCTTACACAATTTGAAGAGTACCCCCGACGCACTCCCCCATTTTCTGGATGAGAAAAACGTTGCGCTTTTCACCAGTCACAAGGTGTACACCGAGCGTGAAATGCGCTCCCGTTTGGAGATTTTATTGCAGAGCTATTGCAACCTCATCAACATTGAAGGCAAGACCATGGTTGAGATGACGAGAAAAGAGATCCTGCCGGCAGTGAGCAAATACAGCCGTTTATTGTCGGACACCGCCCTTTCCAAAACTTCCCTTTGCACCACGCTCGATTGTTCCTACGAGAAGGACACTTTGGCGGAAATTTCCCCGTTAACGGCGCACGCTTTTGAAAAAGTGAAGGAGTTGGAAAAGGCTTTGCTTAACGCAAATAAATCGGAAGGCGCGCAAAAGCTCTCCGTATATTATAAAGACAAAGTATTGCCCGTCATGACGAAACTTCGCGAAGCAGTCGATCGTTTGGAACAGCTCGTTTCCGAAGATTTTTGGCCCATGCCCACCTACGGCGACTTGTTGTTCACCATTTAACCAATTCATTTTGACCAAACGGCAACAGCCATGGTCGCATATCCGCAAAAAAAAGGAGTTTTTTATGTTCAACGTTGAAAAAGTAACCGACAGCGCCGTACAATGGATACGGGACTGGTTTGAAAAAAACGGAAAAGGCTGCAACGCCGTCGTTGGAATTTCCGGCGGCAAAGATTCCAGCGTGGTTGCCGCACTCTGCGTGAAAGCGCTCGGTAAAGAACGAGTTATCGGCGTACTCATGCCCAACGGAGCGCAACCGGATATCGACTGCTCCCATGCACTCGTTAAACACCTGGGTATTCCCTTTTATGTTTGCAACATTAAAAAAGCCGTAGACGGCACCCTTGCCGCCTTGCAGGAAAGCGGCGTGGAAATCAGCCGTCAAACACGTATCAATCTCCCCCCTCGCATTCGTATGTCCACGTTGTACGCACTCTCGCAATCGAAAAACGGCAGAGTTGCCAACACGTGCAACCTTTCCGAAGACTGGGTAGGCTACTCCACTCGTTACGGTGATGCCGCAGGCGATTTTGCGCCTCTTGGGAAGCTCACCGTACAGGAAGTAAAAGCCATCGGCAAATATTTAGATCTTCCCATTGACTTAGTGGAAAAAGTGCCCTCCGACGGTTTAAGCGACAAGACGGACGAGGATAACCTCGGGTTCACCTATCAAGTCCTTGACGAATATATCCGCACAGGCGTTTGCGAGAATGCGGAAACGAAGGCAAGAATCGACAGACTTCACGTCATGAACGAATTCAAGCTCAAACCCATTCCTGCATTTGAATACATTCCCGAAAATTGATAAAACGGCGTTCTTAACCGAACGCCGTTTTTATTTCATCTCATACATGGTATATACATTTAGTCTTCCAAAAGCTTGGAATGAATCACGTAATCCGCAGTTGCTTTGTTGGTTGCGATGGGAATATCATACACCACGGCAATACGGAGCAACGCCTTCACGTCGGGATCGTGAGGTTGCGATTCCAAAGGATCCCAAAAGAAAATCACCATATCAATTTTCTTTTCCGCCACTTTCGCACCTATCTGCTGGTCGCCGCCGAGCGGTCCGGACAGATACCGCTTTACCTTCAAATCAGTCGCTTCCGCAATGAGTTTCGCCGTCGTTCCCGTTCCGCAAAGGTCATATTTTTCCAAAGTCGTCTTATTTTTGAGCGCCCAATTCACAATGGCAGCCTTTTTATTGTCGTGTGCAATGAGCGCAATCGTCATTTTCTTTCGTTTCACCCACATACC
>CAZBQP010000047.1:0-8449 GCA_964494075.1 uncultured Clostridia bacterium | reverse complement strand
AAACAGAACTTTATGCAGATCCCCAACGAGCTGTACCTGGCTGCGAAAGTGGACGGCACGACCGACCTTAAATATCTTTGGAAAGTCATGATTCCTCTTGCCCTTCCCACGTTAATTTCAATCACGATTTTGAAGATGATGGGCGCATGGAACACCTATATGTGGCCCAAATTGACCACGACCAACAAGGATTTCTATCTGATCACGATCGGGCTGCGCGAAGCCTTCTCCTCGGCGGATAACCAACAACCGGATATTCCCTTGCAGATGGCGGCAGTTACCCTCGTATCCATTCCACTTTTCCTCGTGTTCATCTTCTTGAGAAAGTACATCATGAAAGGTGTATCGAGAAGCGGTATCAAAGGCTAATTAATATTGACAATCTATATAATAGGAGTAATATAGCACATGAAAAAAATCAAGAAACTTTTGATTTCTCTTACTTCCGTTGCACTTGCAGCAACGAACGTCCTCGGGCTTACGTCCTGCGGCGACAACGGAAGCCACATTGCAACCGGCGACGTAGAAGTGGTTGCTTATGATGGAAGCAGCGTAGACATTAACTTCTACCACTGCATGGGACAATCTTTGAAAGCCATCCTTGCTGATTGCATCGCAAGCTTCAACGAACTCTATCCCAACATCAAAATCACGGATACTTCCTTCGGTGACTATCCCGGCGTTCGTGACCAGATCACGACCGAGCTTTCCGCAGGTAGAGCTCCTTCCTTGGCATACTGCTATCCCGACCACGGTGCCCTTTACAACAAGTCGAAAGCAGTGATGACCTTGGACGATCACATTGCCAGCACCCTTACTGTAGACCATAAGGACGGCACGACGGAAATCATGGGCTTGACGCAGGAACAGATTGACGACTACGTTCCCTTCTACTATGATGAAGGTAAGATTTACGGCGACGGCAAAATGTACACCCTGCCCATGTTGAAATCCACCGAACTTCTTTACTACAACAAAACGTATTTCGATGCAAACAACTTGACTGTACCCACCACTTGGGATGAAGTGGAAGCCGTTTGCAAACAAATTCTCGAAATCGAAGACGCAAAGGAGGGCGGTTTGAACGCAAACCCCACCATTCCTCTCGGATATGACTCCAGCGCAAACTGGTTCATCACGATGACCGAACAGCTCGGCACCGATTACACCTCTTCCGAAAAGGGAAGCTACTTCCTCTTCAACAACGAAGACAACTATGATTTCGTAAAAAGATTCAGAGGCTGGTATGACAAAGGCTACGTAACGACGGAAGAAATTTTCGGCAGCTACACGTCCGACTTGTTCACGCAGACTTCCAAAGGCAAAACCAAATCGTATATGTGTATCGGTTCTTCCGCAGGTGCAACCTATCAGCGTCCTGACCTCAACCAAGACGGTAAGACCTATCCCTTCGAAGTTGGCGTTGCAATGCTTCCTCAGATCAACACGGAAGATCCTAAGATGATCTCTCAAGGTCCTTCCCTCTGTATCTTCAAGAAAGACAACGAACAGGAAATTGCAGCAGCTTGGTTGTTCGCAAAATATATCACGACGTCCGTGGAATATCAGGCAAGATTCTCCATGACCAACGGGTATACCTGTGCTATTCAGTCGGTAAAAGATAACTCCGTTTACGCAAACTTCCTGACTCAGGCAGACTACGGTGCACACTTGCAGGCTTCCGCAGTTAAGCTTACGATGGATTACAAAAATTACTACTACGTATCCCCTGCATTCAACGGTTCCTCTACCGCTCGTGATGAAATGGCTACCCTTATGAAGAACTGCTTCGTACAGTCTCCTAAATCCGGTGAAACGGAAGATCAAATGATTGAAAGACTCTTCACCGAAGCATATGAGAAACTTAAGAAGAAATACGACAGATAAGAAATAGGTGATACAAATGAAAAGACTTATTTCCGCCATTCTTGCAATCGGTTTCTGCTTTGTGGCGTTCTGCGGATGCGTTAACCCCGACAATAGCTCTAACGATGAGCAAATCGAGCGAATCGACTACGCAGCGCAAGTAACGTTAGACATGAGCAGCGAAACGCAAAAGCAAAAAGTTACCGTAGAAAACTACATCGACGGCGACACGACTCATTTCAACGTTCCTACCACCATCGTAGAAAGCGGGTTGTTGAAGGCAAGATATCTTGCCGTCAACACCCCCGAATCGACTGGTCAAATCGAACCTTGGGGCAAAAAAGCCTCCGACTACACCAAAGGTAAGCTGAAATCCGCCAGTGACATCATCATTGAAACAGACGGCGACGACTGGGCTGTAGACTCCACCGCGGAAAGATACCTCGTTTGGATTTGGTATAAAACGACAGAAATGACCGATTATCGCTGCCTCAACATCGAATTGTTACAGGAAGGGCTTGCCGTTGGTTCTAAAGCAAGCGCAACCCGTTACGGCACCGTTTGTGTCAACGCAATCGATCAAGCAAGCCGCCTTAAACTCAACGTACATTCTGATGAAAAAGATCCCGACTATTTCTATGGCGAAGCCATCGAGTTAGACTTGAGAGAACTTCGTTTGAACGTGGAAAAATACAACGGAATGCGCGTGGCGTTTGACGGTTACGTAACGCAGTACAACAACAACGGCGTATACGTGGAAGATTACGACGAAGAATCGGATGCACACTACGGCATCTACGTATTCTACGGCTACGATTCCACCTTCGTCGACTTGTTGGAAGAAGGCAATCACGTACGTATCGTAGGCAACGTTTCCTATTATGAAACGGGCGATTCCTATCAGATCAGCAACTTGAAGTATAACGCTTTCAGACCAAACGATCCCAACAATGTACAACTGTTGGAAGGTACTCGTGAAAACACCTATCTCGAAACGACGATTGACACCTTCTATTCCCAGCGTGAAGTTACCATAAACGAAACCGTAGACGGCGAAGAGCAAGAAATTATCAAAAAATTCCCCTATGCCGAGCTTGCGTTGAACACTGCAATTGAAATGAAGAATCTCAAAGTAAAGAGCATGTACACGACGGACAACGGTGGCAACAACGACGGTGCAATCAGCATCACTTGCGAAGTGGACGGAAAGACGATCACCATTCGTACGACTGTCCTTAAAGACGCAAACGGAAACGTTATCACGCAGGACTATTTCAAAGGCAAAACGATTGACGTCAAAGGCATTATCGATCGTTATAACAACGAAAATCAAATTAAGGTATTTGAGCTCGGAGATATCACCCTCCACGAATGAAAACGAAAAAATTATAGTAAGGAGATATACTTATGAAAAAGAAACTCATTATCGGCGTTCTCGCACTCAGCATGTGTTTTTCATTTGCAAGCTGTGTTGATAGAAGCGACTCCAGTGACAACACCCCCGGCTCCTCTACAAGTGAAACGGGATATGACGTTGCAGCTGCTGCAGAAGTCCTCTACGACACCCTTGTAGACAAAAACGAAGAAACACTTAAAGACTACACCGTGCCCAACACCCTTAACTACCTCAACACCGTGTACAAAATCACGTGGTCGGTGGACGTAACCGAAGGCGTTGAGCTTACAGTAGGCGAAACGGAAACCAAAGTTGTCGTTAACAAAAACGCACAAGCAGACATCCCCTACGTGCTCACCGCAGTAGTGGCAGATCCCGACGGCAAGACGGAAACGGTTACGTTTGAACGCAAAGTTTTGCAGGCTCCTGCACTCACCCCCGAAGCAATCACGGCAAAACCCGTTGAGAATCAGGCTTATAAGCTCTATGTTTATCAAGCAACGAAATCTGCTGATTGCTACTTCACCGGTAAAATGAGCGGCTTCTATTATGCAACGGATGAAGATTATACCAATTCCATTGACGTATACGTTGAATATAAAGAAGGCAGCGAAACGGAATTCTATCTTACCTTTGAAGATAACACCGACGGAAAACAGTATATCACAATTCAAGAAGGCTGGAATAATAACAGCTCGCATTGGACGTTTAACCCCGTCATCACAAGCGAAGCTACCACCACCTTCACCTACAGCGAACAATACGAAACGATTATTGCAACCATCTTCGCAAGAAGCGAAGCAGATTACAAAAATCACGATGCAGCTCCCAGCGTAAACACCAGCGTTTACCTTGGCAACTACAGCACTTATATGACCTTCAGCGTATCTGAAGTTTCTCGTATCGGCGGTAGCGGCAACAACGTTGGTAACCTTGTTGAAATGATCGACAAGAACAACATTGCTCCCGAAAAGAAAGTGGCAACGGTGAAAGATACCTTGTCTGTTCAGGCTGACCACAGAATGAACAAACAAATCGAATTGCCCACCTATGACGAACGTTTCGCAGACGTTACCATCTCTTGGGCATTGTCCGAAACGACGGCTGCAACCCTTTCCGAAGACGGCAAACTTTCTTTGACGATCCCCACCGAAGCAGCAACCGTTACCCTTACGGCAACGATCACCTGCGGCGATACGAGCGACACGAAAGAATTCACCTTGAATCTTGGTCCTGCAATCGTGCTTGGCAGCAACCCTACGGAAGCTGAAATTGTCGATGCAGCATTCTCCTTGGCAACAGGCGAAGCTCTTGCAAACGAATATACCCTTTCGGGCAAGATCACAAAGATCAACACCCCTTATAGTGCAGAATATAACAACATCACCGTAACGATTTCCGTTGCTAATAAAGAAATCGAATGCTTCCGTTTGAATGGTGATGGCATTGCAACCTTGAAAGTTGGCGACACCATCGAAGTGAAAGGTACGATTAAAAACTACAACGGTACAGTTGAATTTGACTCCGGTTGTACGTTGGTTTCCGTAACGCCCGGTGAAAACCCTACCCCCGATGTTCCTGTTGATGGCACTGTATCGATCTCTATTGCAGACATTGCAGATGCAAATGGTTGGGTAGACGCTACCATTGCTGAAAAGATTGAATATCAGGGCGTAACTGTTACGCATAGTGCTACTGCTGTCGGCGACTATGGTCAAAACACCGGTAAATATTATGAAAATGGTGAAAACTGGAGATTCTATCAAAATGAAAATCCTACCATTACGATTTCCGCAGCTGATGGCAAGCAAATTGCAACGGTAAAAATCACGTATGCAAGCAATAATAGCGGTTGCCTTACCAAAGATGGCGCTAACATTAAGTCTGACGACCTTGTAGTTGTCAACGGCACTTCCGTTTCGTTTGGTGTTGGAAACACCGGAACTGCAAACAATGGTCAAGCTCGTATCACGGCTATCACGGTTGTCTTCGGCGAATCCGATGGTGAAACCCCTAATCCCGGCCCTGGCGGCGATGAAACGCCTAGCGATCCTACTTACTCTTTGATTACGGCTGCTCCTTCTTCGAACACTGTATACAATCTGTATGTATATCAAACGTCCTTAGCTAAAGATTGTTTCTTCACGGGCGAAATGAATGGTTTCTATTTTGCAACCACGACCGATCAAACAGCAGCTGTTGAAGTTTACGTAGAATATACTGCCGACGGCACCGCCTTCAACCTTTTCTTCATGAAAGACAACGTTAGACAATACATCGGCGTAAGAGTTAGCGGTACCTATAATAATATTGTTTTCGATAATGAACCCGTTTCTCAATTCGTTTGGAACGAACAATTAAAGACTATTACCACCGAAATTTCCTCGGGTACCTTCTATCTTGGTAATTATAAAGAATTCAATACAATTAGTGCTTCCACGATTGATAAAGCTGCCACTTCCAACGTTGGTGGTCTTTATGCAACATCTAAAACTGTTGATAAACTCCCTGGCTCGGTAACTACTCCCGATCAGGGCGGCGATGAAACTCCCGATCAGGGCAGCGATAACGCTTCTGTTTTAGTAGAAGGCAAAGCATACACGTTCTATGTTGCAAAAGATGGAAAAACCTACTATGTAAACGGCAATATCAATGAATCAGACTCTGGCAATAAACTTGCAACGACGGAAACGGAAAGTGAAGCTGCAAAGCTTTATGTTGAAGTTGTTGAAGGTGGTTATAAGTTCTATCTCTTAGATGGTACCGCTAAAAAATATATTCATGCTTATACAGACACCAACAGTAAAAAAGCACTTGAATATTCTGAAACGGACTTCTCTGTCTTTTTTTACAACGAAGAAAAGAAATCTTGGAATGTAACTATGGGTACGGTAAACGTTTCGCTTATTGCTTATAAAAACGAAACCGATATTTGCATTGCAAACCTTGGCGCTAATACTCCTCTTGCTGTAAAAGAAGCTCCTGAAACGACTCCCGATGAAGGCGGCGACGAAACGCCTGCTACAGAGCTTGAACTTAGCTTTGCTAATACAGCGAACCGTCTTAGCCAGGATGATAACTCTCAAGTTTGGGAACAGAACGGCGTTAAATTGACGAATAATAAAGCTGCAAGCACTTCTAATGTCGCCGATACTTCTAATCCAGTTCGCCTCTATGCTAGCTCAAGCGTTACTATTGAATGCGAAGGCATGAAGAAAATCGTATTTAACTGTGCAGGTGGCAAAAATCTTAATGCTTCAGATATTGCTGCTGATTCCAACGTTACCGTAACAGTAAATGGCAATGTAGTTACCATTGAATTTACGAATGCTGTTGATTCCTTTGAAATTGCAAAGTTGAGCGGTCAGGTTCGTCTTAGTAGCCTTACGGTTACCAAAGCATAAGCTTTTATAAAAAATCAAACACCTTGATTTTGAACAGCTCCTTAAAAAGGAGCTGTTTTTTTATATCAAAAAAATTGCCCATCCGAAGATAGGCAATATACTATCAAGACTTTTTTCCATACATAGAAGCGTATTTATAGTCAATTATCATTTTTCAATTAAATCTTCCATGGAACATCCAAGCGTCTTTGCAAGTCGATATAAGGTGCCTACGCTCGCTTTATTGATATCTTTATTCCTTTGCTCGTACATTTGAATAGACCGTAGACTCACGCCCGATCTGCTTGCCAGCTCCGCCTGCGTACAGCCATATATCATGCGGATACGCTTCAAATTCGTTTCACTGAAAACCGTTTTGATTTTTTCGTCTATTATATCGACAAACTTACTTATATCCGCCTCGTGCAAGGTGTAATACATATTTTGCAAATCCTCAAACGAAACAACCGTAAATATCTCGCTGAATTTTCTATCCGAATACCACTGATAATATGCTACCGCCCAACCAATCCAATATTCTCTTGAACGTCCTATCGATTCAACAGAACTTGCATTGATTTCCTTATT
This sequence comes from uncultured Clostridia bacterium, assembly GCA_964494075.1. Taxonomy (GTDB): domain Bacteria; phylum Bacillota; class Clostridia; order Christensenellales; family Borkfalkiaceae; genus Scatosoma. The sequence continues at coordinate 1,216 of CAZBQP010000047.1, read as the reverse complement.
TGTGGTTTCCTCTAAAATTTCCAAAACAAGCTCAATTCCGCTTTTGCCAACAAGACAGTTCGGTTCACCCTTTTCCATCCTTTTACTGATTGAACTTACCAAGAATAACTTGATAAAATCCTCACCCGATATATTGCAAATGTTGACGGCATAGTCAAAAGCATCGCCTAAGACCTGCTGCGCCTTACTCAGATATATTTCTTGGTATGCGTGCATCATCGTTCGTTATGCCTCCTCTAATTATATCTTGAATATACAAGCCGTCATCTTCCTCCTCGAGCATTGCAAGATACATTTGATTTGCATTATCATCTCTTGCTTTGCGAAGATCATAGTATTCTTCCTTTTTCGCAATTTCAAACCCCTTGTATTGCAGGCGCGAAAATGCATATTGCGATTTAATTACGATTTGTTCCCCGAGCTTTCCAAGACGCATAGCCCTTGCAAGCTGCTCAACAGATATTGCGTTGTTCAAAAACGATTCTGCATAATCGAAATATGAATCGTCCGCTCTGTATCCCGTGATTACGTCATACATATTGACATTGACACTGAAATTATCAATCAAATATTTTTTTGCCCTACGCGCAACGGGAGTCTTAAGCGAAAACAAACGATGTTCCACCAAAATAGCAATCCAATTGAGTATTGTGTACTCAGAACTGTTCAGATTTAGTATTTTCAAATATTCGGTATGTAAGCTATATTCGTTTGAAAAGCCATCACGCAAGGAGGAAACAGCCCATTCCTTGGCAAGCTCCACGCTTTGGGTACAATAAAAACCTAAGCCGAAATCGTTGTGTTTCTTTCCCGCCCCGAAAATCGGCGTTTCTATATTTTTTTCCGAGCCATGGTAGATAGTAATGATTTTTTCCATTTCAATATCCTCCGTCTTAATACAGCATTATTATATCACCAAAGTGATAGTTTGTCAAGAGAATGTTCCTGTATTATTCATTTTTATTATCACCAAAGTGATAGTTTTTATACTTAGATAATTCCGAAATACACCCCTACTCAAGCAAAAAGCGGAAGACAATTCGTCTTCCGCTTTTTGCTCAACACTCTTTCCCCGTGAAAATCGCGGAGAAAACCTTATTTTTCTTGATTTTGCAATGCTCTGCCTGCCGCTTTCCGCTTGGATTATTCCGTCTTAAAACGCTCGTACACTGCCATATTCGTACGTGTTTCGATAAGCGGTGTCACCGTCGTATAC
>CAZBQP010000046.1:0-8512 GCA_964494075.1 uncultured Clostridia bacterium | reverse complement strand
ATTTTATACGGAATATTCCATTATTTTATACATTTATTCGTTAAATATAAATTTTTTCTGCAAAAAAATAAATTTTTTTCTAAAATTATGCAAAAATCAGTTGACATTCCGAAAAAATGGGTATATAATAACATCACAATCAATCCTGAGCAACACAAAAAAATTCATCGCCCCGGATTAGGAGAGAATATTATGAAAATTAAGAAACTTATCGCAAGCTTACTCGCTACCGTAACCGCATTTGCAACCTTCGCATTCACTTCCTGTGCCGGCGACAATACCCTCGTTGTCTACACCGAAGCAGGGTTTGCACCCTTTGAATATATCCAAGACGGCAAAATCGTCGGCGTGGACGTAGACATCATGAACATGGTCGGTGAAAAGCTCGGCAAGAAAGTCGTTTTTGAAAATGTCGGTTTCGACACCATCGTCGACACCGTTTCCGAAGGCAAACTTTGCAACGTAGGTGCTGCCGGAATTTCCGTCACTCCCGAACGTAAAGAAAAGGTTGACTTCTCCACCGAATATTACACAGCAAACCTCTACGTTATCTATAAAACGGAAACGGAAGGCGACTATGTCAGCCTGACCACCGACAACGTAAACGGCGTATACTGGGATAGTTTGAAAGGCAAAACCATTGCCGTACAAAACGGCACGACGGCTGACTTGTTCCTCGGCGATGAAATCGCAGAAGGCGGTGCAGCAGAAGGCGCAAAGAAAGCTGGTTTCGATGCGTTGGCAGCCGCTGTGGCAGACATCGGTTTGAATTCCAACGTACTCATCATTGACGAACTCCCTGCACAGAAGCTTATCGAAGGCAAATCCGATCTTGCTTGCGCTCCCCTCTATTATAAAGGCGGCGAAGGCGAAGCAGACGAAGCCGCTGTAGACAGCTACGCAATCTGCGTTACCAAAGGTCAAACGGAACTTCTTCAAGCCATCAACGAAGTGCTTGCAGAGCTCGGTAAAGAAGGCATTCAGGAACTCGTCAACAAACACCTGGGGCTTTGATCCTTATCTGAAATTCTATTAAAAACAACTTTAGCCATAGTGCTTTGGGGATAGACTTCGGTCTATCCCTAACGCTGTTACAAGGAGATTCTATGTTACAAGACATCATCAAAATCTTATCCAACGGAGAGCTCGTTTCCTACATGATACAGGGATTTTTCAATTCCCTACTCATCACTGTAATTTCCGCATTCATCGGGCTTTTTCTCGGATTTGCAGTTGCCATCGTGAAAATCGCACCCAACAACAAATGGACGAAAATACCTAAAATTATCTGCGAAGCGTACACCACCGTTTTCAGAGGCACGCCCGTTGCTTTACAGCTGTTTATTATGGTATTCGCTGTGTTCGCCATTCCCGGATTTAAGCCGTATGCGGCAATTCTCACCTTTGGCATCAACTCCGGGGCGTACGTCTCCGAGAGTATTCGTGCAGGCATCATGTCCGTAGATAAAGGACAAATGGAAGCAGGCAGAGCCATGGGATTCACCTGGCTGCAAACGATGATTCGCATCATTCTCCCACAAGCGATCAAAAACATCATTCCTGCCATCGGCAACGAAATGATTGCCCTTTTGAAAGAAACGAGCATTATCGGCTGGGTAGGTTCTACCCCCGGCACGCTCACCTTCGATTTGAATGCTGCCGCAAGCACCATCTATCGCAGCGTACCCAACTATCTCGCAAGCGGTATCTTAGTCGGCTGTTGTTATCTCATCGTGGTCTACGCCATGGTGTTTGCAATCAAATACATTGAAAAGAGGTTGAAAAAAGATGAAAGATAATAAAATCAAGCAAGCGTTTGCCAAATGGAAAAGCGAGGCACAGGCAAAAAAAGACGCCAAAACCACCATTTGCCACGTTCCCGAAGAAATGCGTAGCGACGCTCTAATTTCCGTACGCAATCTACACAAAAAATTTGGAAAACTGGAAGTGCTCAACGGGATCAACCTCGATATTTACAAGGGAGACGTCGTTGCCATTATCGGACCTTCCGGCTGCGGCAAATCCACCTTCTTGCGTTGCCTGAACGGGCTGGAAACACCTTCGGCAGGCGAAATCATTTTGGAAAACGAATACGTATTCAAAAATGAGCGTGTCTATCTCAAACGCAAGATGCGTGCCATGAAGGAAAATGCAAAAAAAACGCAAACTCCCCTACCCATGGACGAGTTCAACGCAGTTAACGAAGAATATCTCGCCCTTCGCAAAGAGGAGAAAGCCATCTCAAAATATATGGATACCGCCATCAATCTGCACCGTCAAAAGGTGGGCATGGTATTCCAACAATTCAACCTCTTCCCCCATTTGACCGTTCTCCAAAACATTACTCTCGCCCCCATCAAGCTTAAAAAAGTGAGCGAAGAGGATGCGAACGCTAAAGCCATGGAACTTCTTAAAAAAGTCGGTTTGGCAGAAAAGGCAAACGTCTATCCCAGCACCCTTTCAGGTGGTCAAAAACAGCGTATCGCCATCGTGCGTGCGCTCGCCATGGAACCGGACGTCATGCTCTTCGACGAACCCACGTCTGCGCTCGATCCCGAAATGGTAGGTGAGGTACTCAAAGTTATGACTGAACTCGCAGCAGACCACATGACCATGGTCGTGGTGACGCACGAAATGGGCTTTGCCGAAGAAGTGGCAACACGTGTTATCTTCATGAGTGACGGCGTCATCAAGGAAGAAAACAGTCCTCAAGAATTTTTTGCAAACCCCAAAGACGAGCGTTTGAAAGAATTCCTGTCCAAGGTGCTGTAAGATGCTTTTCAACTATCACACGCACACAAAGCGTTGCAATCACGCCGTGGGCACGGAACGTGAATATGTAGAAAGCGCCATTCAAAAAGGCATGACCACCCTCGGTTTTTCCGACCATGCCCCCTATCTATTCCCGAACAGCGACTACTATTCCTACTTTCGTATGCAGACAGACGAACTTTTCGCTTATACCGATGCCGTTCGTTCCCTTCAAAAGGAATATGAAAAGGATATCCGCATTTTGCTCGGCTTTGAGCTGGAATATTACCCCGACTTTCACAAAGATGAAATGGAATTTTTGCAAAATGTTTCCCCCGATTACCTTATTTTAGGGCAACATCTTTTGAATAACGAACTTGATCAAGTAATCTCCTCTCAGCTTTCGACAGACGAACAACTCGCAGCCTATGTATCTCAGGTGCTCGAAGGGTTGCAAACGGGCAATTTTCTCTATTTGGCGCATCCCGATTTACCTGGATACAGATTTTCCGAGCAAGCCGTCCATCGAGAATATCGTCGGCTCTGCGAAGGGGCAAAGAAATTGCATATTCCCTTGGAAATCAATCTTTTGGGAATACGCTCCCATCGCTGCTATCCCGATAAACGATTTTTCAAAATCGCCGCAGAAGTGGGAAACGACGTGATTATCGGCTCGGACTCACACGAGCCTGAAACCGTAGTAGACGAGCCTTCTGAAGCACTCGCCAAAGACATGGTATCCTCCCTTGGATTAAAATTAATAAAAACGCCGCTTATATAAGCGGCGTTCGTTTTATAAAAAGATGAATTGTACCATCCATTTTCACACCTGTAAGAAAATAGACAACTCATATAAAAATCCTCGCTATCAAGCGAGGATTTCTATTTTTATTGTGTTTCCTATAAACGTGCACCTTGACGCTTGAAAAAACATTTTCACTCTACAAATAAACATCTGCAGCGTTCAGGCACGATATGCCGTTGCTTATTAGGAGACTCGTTTCCGCCTTTTAGCTGTGGCTATTGTCGAGGCGCAGAGGGTTCGCCCTTACACCCGTCCAAAGCCGAGTTTCCGGGCTTCCAACCCTTATTCAAGCTCAAACGCACCTGTATATAATTGATAATATACGCCCTTTTGATCAATGAGCTGTTCGTGTGTGCCACGTTCGATAATTCTGCCGTGATCGAGCACCATGATTGCGTTGGAGTTTCTAACCGTCGAAAGACGATGCGCGATGACGAATACCGTTCTGCCATGCATGAGTTTATCCATACCGTCGTTGACGAGCGCTTCCGTATGCGTGTCGATGGAAGAGGTTGCCTCGTCCAAAATCATCGCAGGCGCATCTGCAACCGCCGCACGTGCAATGGACAAAAGCTGTCTCTGCCCTTGCGAAAGGTTTGCGCCGTTGTTGGTGAGGACGGTGTCGTAACCATCGGGCAAACGAGTGATAAAATCGTCTGCATTGGCAAGTTTAGCCGCTGCGATACACTCTTCATCCGTTGCATCCAGTCTACCATAGCGAATATTTTCCATCACCGTACCCGTGAAGAGGTTGGTATCCTGCAATACGATGCCGAGCGATCTTCTCAAATCCGCTTTCTTAATCTTGTTAATATTGATGCCGTCGTAACGAATTTTACCGTCTGCGATGTCATAGAAACGATTGATGAGGTTGGTGATTGTCGTCTTTCCTGCACCCGTTGCACCAACGAATGCAATCTTTTGACCGGGCGTTGCATACAAGCTCACGTCTGTCAAAACCTGCTTTTCAGGCACGTAACAGAAGTCCACCATATCCATGACGATATCCCCTTTCAACTCGGTATACGTCGTCGTACCTTCTGCTTTATGGAAGTGTTTCCAAGCCCAAAGCCCCGTACGCTCCGTCGTTTCGATGAGGTTTCCGTTTTCGTCCTTCTTCGCATTGACCAAGGTGACGTAGCCTTCGTCTACTTCCGGTTCTTCATCCATAAGGGTAAAGACACGGCTCGCACCGGCAAGGCCCATGGCAATCATGGATACCTGTTGCGAAATTTGGTTGATCATCATCGTGTAGTTTCTCGACATACCCAAGAATGCAACGATAGCACCGATCGAAAGAGGCGCAATTCCGTCCACAATGCTGCTTATCCCGACATTCGGCACTCCCGTTGTGAGGCAAATGCCCCCGATAATCGCCAAAAGCACGTAGGTGAAGTTCCCGATGTTCCCCAAAATAGGACCTAAAATGTTCCCGTACATATGTGCTTTCTCACTGTCATGGAAAAGCTTGTCATTGTACTTATCGAAGTCTATTTTCGATTGTTCTTCGTGAGTGAACACTTTAACAACCTTCTGACCTTTGATCATTTCTTCCACAAAGCCTTCCTCTTCGGCAAGGGAGGTTTGCTGCGCAACCATGTATTTCGCACTGTTGCCGCCGATTACTTTCACAACCATCATCATGGCAAAAGTACAAACAAATACAACGAGCGTCAACCACACGCTATACCACAACATGAGACTCGTGGAAACGATAAGCGTCAACGAACTCGACAAAATCGTGGGCAAACTCCCCCCGATAAGCTGTCTGGTTGCGTCCGTATCGTTGGTGTACGTACTCATAATTTCGCCGTGCGCATGCGTATCGAAATATTTAATCGGCAAAGTCTGCATCTTGGAGAACATATCCATACGCAAATGGTAGAGCATACCCTGCGTCACAGCCGCCATCACACGATTCCAAACAAAGCTTGATAATACGACGACGCCGTATGCGCAAGCCATGGTGATGATCAAGCTGATCAATTTGCCCATTACCTCGCCTAAACCTACACTAATCCCCGGCGTAATGACTTCGTCAATCAACGTCTTCATAAACACCGAAGAAACCAAGCTGCCAAACGCACTCAGGAAAATACACACAAGAACGAGAATTGTCTGCCACTTGTAGTACTTAAAGGTAAGCTTCAAAAGTCTACCTAACGTTCCCTTTTTAATAGAACCCTTAGCCACGGGCATTCCTCTCTTTCCACGCATTTTGGGAATGGAATTACTCTTCATTTCAGCCATTATTCATTCCCTCCTTCCTTAGAGCTTTTTTTGGTTTGCTCCTCGTAAATTTCTTGATAAATAGGACACGTTTCCATAAGTTGCTCATGATTACCGCAGGCAAGAATCTTGCCACCGTCGAGCAAAATAATCTTATCGGCGTGTTCTACCGATGTTACACGCTGCGCAATAATAATCTTCGTCGTATCGGGAATTTCTTCCTTAAACGCCTGACGAATAAGAGCGTCCGTCTTGGTGTCGACTGCAGACGTCGAATCGTCCAAAATCAATACTTTGGGTTTTCTAAGCAAAGCTCTGGCAATACAAAGTCTTTGTTTCTGACCACCCGAAACGTTGGTGCCGCCCTGTTCGATGTGAGTATCGTAGCCGTCGGGGAAAGAGCGGATAAACTCGTCTGCCTGCGCAAGTTTGCACACACGTTCAATCTCTTCATCCGTTGCGTTTTCATCACCCCAACGAAGATTTTCTTTCAGCGTACCCGAGAACAAGACGTTCTTTTGAAGCACGAAAGATACCTCTTTACGCAAGGTGTCCAAATCATACTCCTTGACGTTGACTCCGCCCACGTATACAGCGCCTTCCGTCGTATCATACAAACGAGGAATCAGCTGCACGAAGGTCGTCTTGGAAGAACCCGTGCTCCCCAAAATCCCCACCGTTTCACCCGATTTAATTTCGAGATTGATGTCGGAAAGAGCGTATTTTTGTGCCTTTTCGGAATACTTGAAGTTGACGTTTTCAAAACGAATAGAACCGTCCGCAACCTCTTTCACCCCATTTTCGGGACTGACAATGTCCGATTCTTCCGTCAATACTTCGGTGATACGTCTTGCAGATTCCAAGGACATGGTGATCATAACGAATACCATGGAGAACATCATACAGCAAGAAAGAATTTGCATACCGTACGTAATTAGTGCAGACAAATCCGCCGCCGCAAACGCACCTTCGGGAAGAACACCGCCGTTGCCAAATCCATTGTTAATAATAATCCTAGCGCCCAAATAAGAAATGAGCATGGACGCAATATTCATCATCAACGTCATGATCGGGTTGTTCAACGCCATGATTTTCTCCGCTTTCGTAAAGTCGTCACGTACTTCGCCTGCCGCCTTATTAAATTTATCCGTTTCGTATGATTCACGTACGAAGGACTTCACGACACGAATACCACCCACGTTTTCCTGAACAGAATTGTTGAGTGCGTCGTACTTTTTGAAAATACGACGGAAGAAGGGCATTACATAACGCATCAAGCTGAAAATCGCCACAAACAAAATGGGTGCAATTACCACAAAAATCCAAGCAAGAGAAGGATTTTTAATGAAGCTCATGATGATGGCAAAGATGAACTGCAAAGGCACACGGATTGCAATACGCAGGCACATCTGGTAGGACTGCTGCACGTTGGTTACGTCCGTCGTCAAACGAGTTACAAGGGAAGACGTGGAGAATTTATCCACGTTTGCGAACGAGAATTTCTGCACACTGTAGAAAAGGTCATGTCGCAAATTGCTTGCAAATCCACAACTTGCTTTCGCAGCAAATCTCCCTGCCAGCACACCGCTCGTCAACGAACAGATTGCAAGTCCGATAAGGATGCAGCCGTAAAGCAAAATCGTCTGCATTGCGTTCGGCCCTGCCAACACGTTCTCGTTGATCATTTCTGCCATAAAAAAGGGAATGAGACATTCGCAGAATGCTTCAATCGCCATAAAAATGGGAGTGATCAGCGACGGAACTTTGTACTGCCGTACGCTTTTAAGTAGAGTTTTTATCATATTCACTCGGTTTTTACCTCCAAAAAAGAATTTTCCTTATATCGAAATATAAGGAACTTTTAATACATCCTATATTATATTCCTTCGAGACGAGAAAGTCAATCATTTGCAGGAGAAAATCCGCTCTTTCACAAAACTTTCATCTTTCTCCTCACAAAGGTTTCACTTTGTAAAAAATCGAACGTACAATATACAATAATACACAATATGGGCATACCATGTACAAGACGAAGCCGCTGCGTTCACTTTCGCAAACGCAACGGCAGCCCTTTAAGGTTGACAATTTTCGTCAAGCAATGACAAGTTGACCATCTTTCACAGTGACCACAATTCGATCACCAGGGGCAAACTTCCCTGCCAAAATCTCCTTTGCAAGCATGGTCTCCAAGGAGTGTTGGATGTACCTCTTTAACGGTCTTGCACCGTAAATGGGATCATACCCCTGCTCCACGATGAAGTTTACCGCCTCGTCCGACAATGTCAAATAAAGTTGTTTCTCTTCGAGCCGAGCGATAAGTTCTTTCGCCATTAATTGAACAATCGAGCCGATTTCCATTCTCGTCAACGGCTTAAAGAAGACAGTCTCATCCAATCTGTTCAAAAATTCCGGTCTAAACGACGATTTCAAGAGCTTATTCACCTCATTCTTCGCCTCGTCGGAAATTTCGCCGTTCTCTTGAATCCCGTCCAAAATTGCACTCGAACCCAAATTGGACGTCAAAATAATCACGGTGTTTTTGAAATCGACCGTTCTGCCCTGTCCGTCGGTAATTCGCCCGTCGTCCAACACTTGCAACAGCACGTTAAACACGTCGGGATGTGCTTTTTCGACCTCGTCGAACAGCACGACGGAATAGGGTTTTCTACGTACCGCTTCGGTGAGCTGACCGCCCTCGTCATAGCCGACGTATCCCGGAGGAGCGCC
>CAZBQP010000045.1:0-8690 GCA_964494075.1 uncultured Clostridia bacterium | reverse complement strand
GCCAAAGACGAGGGGAAGAAAGGGCGTCTTAACGACGTGCTGTATAACCTTGCCGAAGCTATTCAAATCGGTGCGAGCTTGCTTGACAGCTTTATGCCTGAGACGTGTGAAAAGATTTTTGCGGCGTTCGGTGGACAAACACGTTCGTTGGAAGAATGCAACGAGTTCGGGCTTCGTGATAGCGTGACGGTGACGGCGATCCCTCCCTTGTTTGCAAGACTTGACTTTAAGAATATTGCACCCGAGATTGAAAAAATTCGTGCTGCGCAGGCGGCGGCATATGCGGCAGAAAACGCACAAACCGCACCCAAGGAAGAGGTGAAGGCGGAAACGAACGTCGATCAAGGCGCCGTGGAAGAGGAAAAAGCACCTGAAATCAGCTTTGACGATTTCATGAAGGTGCAGCTCCGTGTGGGTGAAATTATTGCGTGTGAGGCGGTTCCGAAGTCGAGCAAGCTTTTGAAGGAAACGGTGAAATTCGGGACGGAAGTCCGCACCATCGTATCGGGCATTGCTAAACATTTCAAACCCGAAGAAATGGTGGGTAAGAAAGTGGTGTTCGTCACTAATCTTGCGCCCAGAAAAATTTGCGGCATTGAGTCGCAGGGGATGATTATGGCGGCGGAAGACGACAAGGGCAATTTCTCCCTCATCGTTCCGGAAACGGACGTGGAAAGCGGCACGTTGTTGGGTTAATTTCTCATGTATATTGACGTGCATTGTCACCTGACCGGTGACGAATTTGAGGAAGTCGGCGGTGTGACGGAAACGTTGAAAAGGGCGGAGGAGAATGACGTCGGGCTTGTTATTTGCTCGGGTTTTGATCTGCCTTCTTCAAGACGGGCGAAAGAGCTTGCCGAAAGCTACGATCACGTCTATTTTTGCGCTGGCTTTCATCCAAGTGAATTGAAAAAATACAATGAAGGCGATTTAGAGGAAATTCGCACGTTGTGTCAGCATGAAAAATGTGTGGCACTCGGGGAAATCGGGTTGGATTATCATTTTGACGACAATCCTGCCCCCGAAACGCAACGAGAACTTTTTCATCGCCAGTTGGTGCTGGCAGATGAGTTGGGACTCCCCGTCGTGATTCATAGCCGTGATGCAGCGCAGGAAACGTTGGAATTTTTAAGGGCAAGGAAAGAGCTTTTGAGAAAGGGCGGCTTATTGCATTGTTATTCCTACTCTCCTGAAATGTTGACGGATTTTATCGACTTGGGCTTGCGCTTTTCCTTTGGCGGTCCGTGTACGTTTAAGAATGCGAAAAAGTCGCAAGAATGCGTTCAACGCATACCTGCCTCCCTGCTTTTATCGGAAACGGATTGTCCCTATCTTACGCCTGTACCCTTTAGAGGTACTTTCCCCAACGAGCCAAAAAATGTGAAGTACGTCGTCGAGCATATGGCGACGCTTCGAAATGAAAATCTGGAGGAACTGAAAGAACGGATTTTGGCAAATGCCAAGGAGCTGTTTTTTAAGTTGAAATAAAGTTATGGAAGAAAATAAAATAAACGAACAAAGAATCCCGCAAGGAGAAAACGGCGGCAGAAAACGTCGTAAAAAACATCATCGCCCGAATGGTGAAAATAACGTGCAGGGCGGACAGGTGCGCGAACAGCAGACGCAACAAAATCAACAGCCGCAAAATAGAAAGGAAAAATCCCAAAATCAGCCGAAGGGGCAGCAAAACGCCAAATCGCAACCGAATAACGGGAAGCAAAAGCAGCAGGTACAGCAGCAAGCTCAGGCGAATAACGGTAATAAAAAGAAAAATTCTTCTACGCAGCAGCAAAAGGTGCAGCAGCAACCCAAGCAGCCGAAGGGACAGCAAAATAAAGGCAGTAATAAGGACGAGAATCGTAAAGATACCTATTTGTATACGTTGGATGGAAATTTGTACGTCAATTTGACGAATAAATGTTCCAACGCCTGTGATTTTTGCGTGCGTAACGAACGAACGAGCTATTACGGCAACTATTTGTGGCTCCGTCATGGTGAACCGACAGTGGAAAAGGTGATTGCGGCTGCGCATGGTATGGGAGATTTGAGTCGTTTCCAAGAAGCAGTGTTCTGCGGATTTGGCGAGCCGACCTATCGCCTTGCTGAAATGATTGCGTTGTGTGATTTCTTCCATGAAAAGGGATTGAAGACAAGATTGAACACCAACGGGCAGGGCAATTTAATTAATAAGCGTGATATTGTTCCCGACCTGAAAGGAAAAATTGACCTTGTAAACGTTTCGTTGAATGCATCCTGCTATGAAAAGTATCAGCCCGTTTGCCGTTCGCAATTTAGAGAGAGCGGCTTTGAAGGGATGATTGAATTTGCAAAGATTTGCAAACGCCAAGGAGTGCCCTGCCGTTTCTCTATCGTTGATTGCATCGGAGAAGATGAGGTGGAGGCTTGTAAACGTTTGGCAGACAGCTTGCATATCCCCCTCTATGTTCGAAAATATATCACCGATTCCTAAAACGAGCATACCATGTCTGCGTGTATGTAAAAAGCAACGAAGAGAAATTCTCGAAGGAGGACAATGGTGAATAGAAAAGAATGGATACGAAACAAGAAGGAGAATACGTCTCCGTTCCGTTGGAAAATGATGACGGTGGGGCTTCCTGTATACGTCTTGTTTTCCTTGTCTCTCCTTGTCACCTTTGTGTGGATGATATTGACGGAACACGTGGAAGCGGTTGCGGTAATCGTGTGGATAGGCTGTCTGGGTTTTGTCAACGTCGGCATGGTGTTCCTGTCGATGCGTTTGACGAAGGAAGACGTCAAATTTGAAATGCAACGCTTTTCCTATCTCTTTGAGAAGGATATTGCGTTTGAGGACGAGTGTTTACTTATTGCGGACGGGGAACTTACATATACCCTTGAAAAAGAAGGGGTAAAGCTGGAATTTCCAGATGAGGGAGCAGGGCAGGTATTTGATGAAGCGAGGGAAAATGTTTTTTATATACCTTGGGAACGTGCCGAGATTGGGCTTGCTTCACAGTCCGTTCGTCGACGAGTGTATCTTGCCATTGCCGTCTTTTCGATGGATGAGGATATGATTCCCTTTTTTATTCCCTTAGATGAAAAAGTGTTTGCATTTATGCGAAAAATCGGGTTGGATCAAAAAATGGATCATTTTTGGTCGTATCTTCTGTATAATCCCGAAAATGCCTTCAAACAACTTGTGACGAAGGGACGTATCGTTAAAATGTACAATAAGAAGACCGGGAAAATATTTGTGAACGAGGCAGGAGATTTTCTCGGGGATGAGTGAGAAAATCCTGCGTATTAGAAAATAGAGAAGGGAATGCCTTCTTATATCTTATAGGAGAATGGATATGGAGCTTCGCACAATCCTTGAAAAACACGGATTTCATTTCAAAAAACAGTTTGGGCAGAACTTTATTTCGGACGGAAATTTATTGCGTTCTATCGTCGAGGCTTCGGGCATTACCAAGGAGACGACGGTGGTGGAAATCGGTTGCGGCGCAGGTACGCTCACACGTGCTTTGGCGGAGGCGGCGAAACAAGTATACGCATTCGATATTGACAAAGATTTGCAACCCGTGCTTGCGGAGACGTTGGCAGGCTTGGAAAACGTCGAAGTAATTTTCCGCGATTTTAACAAACTCAATTTGAAAGAGTTTGAAAAAGATATTGAAGAGTACGTCGTCGTGGCGAATTTGCCCTATTATATCACGACTCCTCTCGTTACTAAGCTTTTGGAAGAAAGTGAAAAGGTGCAGGGATTGTCCATTATGGTGCAGGAAGAAGTGGCGGAACGTTTTTGTGCAAAGGAGAATACGCCGGAGTATGGTTCCATCACGGCGGCGATTGCCTTGAAGGGGAGTGCAAAAATTGTAAAACGTGTTTCAAGAAACTTGTTTTATCCACGTCCCAACGTCGACTCTGCGGTGGTGAAAATTGAATTTGAACGGGGCAGGGTTGCGGTGAAGAGTGAAGACGCTTATCGAAAGACTGTTCGTTGTGCTTTTCTAAATCGAAGAAAAACGTTGGAAAACAATCTTGTCAACAGCTTCAAACTTTCTCGTGAACAGGCGAAAGAAGTATTGACGGAAGCTGGCATAGAAGAAAAAGCAAGAGGGGAAACACTCTCGCCCGAGCAGCTCGCCAAGCTTTCCGACGTGTTGTTGGAACACGGCGTGTTATAAAAGGAGTCCGTTTTCGGAGTTATTTGGCTTAAACAATTCTTATAGAATAGGAAAAGGAAATCAGAGCTTCTTTTTGAAGTCTGATTTTTTTCATGCAAAATTATGGCGTTTACAGGAAAAAGCGAAGGGTTTTACTTGACTTTCTAAGGGAAAAGAGGGTATACTTATTATAGAAGAATATCCCCTATCAAAGCAGAAGGGGAAAGGAATAGATTATGTTTTTTGAAGAGGAAGAATACGGCGGCGACGAAGGCTTGGTCGTCAGCACGAAAACGGAATACGATGCGGAGGAGAACGTACTTCGTCCGAAGACGATGAAGGATTACGTCGGTCAACAGAAAGTCAAGGAGAATTTGAGTGTCTATATTCAAGCGGCAAAAGTACGTGGAGAGGCGCTCGATCACGTGCTTTTATACGGACCTCCGGGGCTTGGTAAAACGACGCTCTCCCATATCATTGCGAATGAGTTAGGGGTTGCCATCAAGCTTACGAGTGGTCCTGCTATTGAGCGTTCTGGGGATCTTGCTGCGATTTTAACCAACCTTAACGACGGTGACGTGCTGTTTATTGATGAAATTCATCGTTTGAATCGTTCGGTGGAAGAAATCTTGTATTCCGCCATGGAAGATTATGCGCTCGACATTATCGTTGGGAAGGGACCGTCTGCACGAAATATCCGTTTTTCCCTTAAAAAATTCACGTTGATCGGCGCAACGACTCGTGTGGGAATGTTGGCAGCTCCTTTGCGAGATCGTTTCGGGATTATCAACCGTTTGGAAATGTATACACCGAAAGAATTACAGGAGATTGTCACTCGTTCGGCAGCGACGCTCAATATCGCCATCGACGAGGAAGGGGCGGCTGAAATTGCACGGCGAAGTCGAGGAACCCCTCGTATAGCCAACCGATTGCTGAAACGCGTGCGAGATTTTTCCTTGGTGAAGGGGAACAGTACCGTCACGCGTGAGGACGCGCGTTTTGCGTTGTCTCGATTGGAGATTGACGAGCTGGGTTTGGACGAGACGGATAGAAGTCTGCTTCGTGCACTGATTGAGAAGTTTAACGGCGGACCGACTGGATTGGAAACGTTGGCTGCAACCATCAACGAGGATGCAAACACCATTGAGGACGTGTACGAGCCTTATTTGTTGCAGCTCGGGTTTATTGCACGTACGCCACGTGGACGTATTTGCTTAAAGGGCGGCTATGAACACATGGGCTGCACGCCCGGCGTAAAAGCAAAGAGGCAAATGTCTTTGTTTGAACAGGACGAATGATGTATAAAAATAGAGATGTGGTGATTAATTTTTGAGATTACAAGCATCCATGTATTTGTTGAGTTAGGATTATGGAAGAAAAAGTACAGTATAAAAAAAGTGATTTTTACTACGATTTACCTGAAAGTCAAATTGCGCAAAAGCCTGCGGAGCCTCGAGATTCTTCGAGACTTTTGGTGTACGATCGCAAGACGAAAAAGATTGAAGATAAAATTTTCAGGGATATCGTGGATTATTTGCAGGCAGGCGACGTACTCGTCGTCAACAATACGAAGGTAATTCCTGCTCGTATGTATGCGCTCACTCCGCATGGCGGCGTTGTGGAAGTCTTACTCTTAAAACGCCATGACTTGAACACTTGGGAAGTGTTGATGCGTCCCGGGAAAAAAGGGAAAATCGGCGTGAAGATGACCATCGGGGACGAGCTCTCCTTTGTGGTGAAGGATATTACAGAAACGGGGGAACGTATCGTGGAATTTTCCTACGAGGGTACGTTTGAAGACATCATCAGCCGTGTGGGGACGATGCCTCTGCCGCCGTACATTCATGAAAAATTGAAAAATCAATCCCGTTATAATACGGTGTATAGCAAAGTGGATGGTTCTGCTGCAGCGCCGACGGCAGGTCTGCATTTTACGCAAGAGCTTTTGGAAAAGATTAAGGCGAAAGGCGTGGAGGTTGCCGAAGTACTTTTGCACGTGGGGTTGGGGACGTTCCGTCCCGTCAGCGAGGAAATCATCACCGATCATAAAATGCACTCGGAGTATTACGAAATCAAGCCCGAGGCAGCGGAGATTATCAATCGAGCTAAGAGCGAGGGACGTCGAATTATCGCAGTGGGAACGACGTCCGTACGTACTTTGGAAAGCGTTGCAGATGAGCAGGGTATGGTGAAGGCTTGCAACGGCAATACAGAAATCTTTTTGTATCCACCCTATAAAATGAAATGCGTGGACGGACTTGTCACCAACTTCCACCTGCCTGAAAGCACGTTGATTATGTTGGTTGCGTGCATGACGGGGCGTGAAGAAATTTTGGACGTCTACAAATACGCCGTTGAACACGGATATAGATTTTTCAGCTTTGGCGACGGAACTTTGATTTTATAAAAGATTCGATAGAGTATACCATGTATTTGTTGAAGTATGAAAAGAGGGAAAATGAACGATTCTATTAAGTACAATCAATCGAGTGAAGATTATTTGGAAAGCATTTTGATGCTCAGTGAAGAACAGGATGCTGTACATCGAGTGGACGTAGCAAAGCGTATGAACGTGTCGCAAGCAGCGGTCAATAAAGCCATGAAAATCCTTGTGGAGAAAGGGTATCTCTATGAGGAGGGAAAACATTTATTTCTTTCCTCCCAAGGGAGAGCGTATGCAGAGGCGGTGTATGAAAAACATCGCATTATTCGTGATTTTTTGATGGCTTGCGGCGTGTCTGCTTCCACGGCGGAAGAAGACGCTTGTCATATGGAGCATCACATTTCAGAGGAAACCTTTTCCATGATGAAAAAAGTGCTCAACCATTTATAATGGACGAGGGGTGCCGTCTTGTACAGTCTTGCAACGGAGGCAAGTTTTTGCTTATAACAGAGTATTTTCTTTTAATAGATACATACTAAAGGAGATGAAGGTTTTTATGTGGATCGTTGCAGCCGTATTGTCCGCAGTTTTTGCTGGGATTACGGCAATTCTATCCAAATGCGGAATTAAAAACGTCAATTCCGACGTGGCGACGGCAGTTCGCACGGGCGTTGTGCTCGTGTTTGCTTGGTTGATCGTGTTTGTCACGGGCGCTTATACGACGCTTTCGGCGATCAGTCCTCGCTCCCTCGTCTTTCTCATTCTTTCGGGAATTGCGACGGGTGCAAGCTGGATTTGTTATTTCAAAGCCTTGTCTTTGGGGGAAGTTTCCAAAGTTGCGGCGGTGGACAAATTGAGCGTCGTTTTCTCCGTGCTGATTGCCATTATTGTATTTCCGGAAGAGCGAACGCTTTGGTGGGTGAAGTTATTATGCTTGGCGGCGGTGGCGGCAGGAACGTTTTTGATGACGGAGGTGAAAGCTTCGGAAGATAAAACCCAACGAGCTTGGCTTATTTTTGCCTTCTTATCTGCCGTATTTGCCGCAGCGACTTCCATTCTCTCTAAAATCGGAATCGAGAACGTGAACTCCAACGCTGCTACGGCAATTCGTACGGGCGTCGTGCTGATCATGGCTTGGTTGATTGTATTTTTCAAAAAGGAAACGAAGGAAGTTAAAGAAATTAAGCCGAAAGATATGCTCTTTCTTATGCTGTCGGGGCTTGCCACGGGTGCAAGTTGGTTGTGCTATTATTATGCCATTCAACAGGGGCAGGTAAGCGTTGTCGTACCTATTGATAAGCTGAGCATCGTCGTCACGGTTGCATTTTCCGTCCTCTTTTTGAAGGAAAAACCGTCCGTGAAAACTTGGCTTGGGTTGGCGCTTTTGGCAACGGGTTCTATCTGTATGGCAATCTTTACCTAACGATAAAGGAAAGGGGCTACTTCTCGTTTTGGGGGGCGGTTTGGGAGCGTTCCAAAAAGACCTTGTGTCGATTGTATGAAAAATTATAAAGCGAAAGTTTTTTTGAGTTCAAACGCTTGAAAAACCTTTTTTAATGTGCTAAGATAATAGGGAACCTATGTGGAAAGGTCGCAAGAGATAAAAACTTTGAAATGACGTATTTGCGAAGGGAGAATCACAAAATAAATATGAAAAAGGAGTATTGAAATGCAGTATGTAACTTTACGAAACGGAGTGAAAATGCCGCAGCTTGGCTACGGCGTGTATCAAATCGGCAAGGAAGAATGCGAGCGTTGTGTTCTTGACGCGCTTGAAGTGGGCTACCGCCATATTGATACGGCGCAGAGCTATTTCAATGAGGAAGAAGTGGGAAATGCAATCGTGAAATCGGGCATTGCCAGAGAAGAACTCTTCATTACAAGCAAGGTGTGGATCGAACACTACGGCTACGAGGAAACGAAAAAGTCGGTGGAAACGTCGTTGCGGAAATTGAAGACGGAATATATTGATTTGATGTTGTTACATCAGCCGTTTGCCGATTATTATGGGGCATGGCGCGCTTTGGAAGAGCTGTATGCGGAAGGAAAGCTTCGCGCCATCGGTATTTCAAACTTCTATCCTGACAGAATGGTGGATATTTGCTCGTTCTCAAAGATAAAGCCCATGGTTAACCAAGTGGAGCTTCATCCCTTCCATCAGC
>CAZBQP010000044.1:0-8883 GCA_964494075.1 uncultured Clostridia bacterium | reverse complement strand
TTTATACCATGCGTGATATTACGCATGGTATTCGTAATTTTTTATAGAAAACATTTATTCCTTAATATTTTGAAAAATTCCATACGAATAGCTTTCGATGAGCAGTTGATTTTTCAAAACTTTATTCGTGAAATAGTCTTTCCATTTATTGGGAAGATTCAAAAGCTGTCGTTTGGACGAGTTGTTTACGCATATATAAATTTCATCATCATTCTTTTTGCGTTTAAACAAAAGCAATCCGTCAACTACTTCTACTTCCTTGAATTCGCCGTCTTTGAATACGTTATGGAATTCTTGGCGTAATTTCCCAAGTTTTGCATAAAAACGAATAAGTTCGTCATTTTTATTTTTCCAGTCAAAACAAGTGCGGCAGAATGGATCGAGATGACCTTCCGTTCCGTTCTCGTCGCCGTAATACAAACAAGGTACACCTGGCATCGTATATTGTAAAACGGCTGCCATTTTCAATTTTTGAATGGTGATTTCCTTTTGTTCGGGCGATAAATATGCGGCAGATGTTGCCATTTCTTCTTTGTTGGAACAATGAATGCCGCCTAAAACGGTCAAAATTCGAGAAGTGTCGTGCGTTCCTAAAATATTCATCAAACAATCAATCGTCTGTTTGGGATAATGATTGATGAGCGCACGCATTGTTTGCACTAGCGTTGCTGCGTTTTCCGTTTGAATATAGCGAATAATCGCATCCTTTAATGGATAATTCATCACGCTATCAAGCTCATATCCTTGCAGATACTCCCGCCTTTCCGCATAGGCAATCTTATCCGAAGCGTCTTCCCAAACTTCTCCGATAATAATGGCGTCGGGATTGTTCTTTTTAATGGATTTTCGCAAACTTTTTAAGAAAAAGCTCGGCAATTCATCGGCTACGTCTAAACGATACCCGCCGATTCCGAAATCTAACCACTTTTTCAAAACGCCATCGTCTCCAAGAATAAATTCTTGATATTGTTTTGAAGATTTATTAATTTCAGGCAGAATTTCAATTCCCCACCAGCTGCGAAATTTATCGGGAAATGCTTCAAATTTATACCATGAATAATAAGGAGATTGTTGGGATTGATAGGCACCAAGCTCTGGGTAATTGCCATATCTATTGAAATAACGGCTATCGTCGCCCGTATGATTGAAAACACCGTCTAAAATAAGATGAATTCCACATTTTTCAGCGGCTGACACAAGCTCGGAAAAGTCTGTTTCCGTACCTAAATAAGGATCAAGTTTCTTATAATCGCCCGTATCGTAACGATGGTTGGAGTTTGCCTCAAAAATAGGGTTCAAATAAATCGTCGTAACGCCAAGCTTTTGTAAATAAGGCAATTTACTCTTAATTCCTTTGAAATTTCCGCCAAAAAAGTCGTTGTTCAAAATTTTTCCGTTTTCATCGGGACGGAAGTATGGAAGCTCCCCCCATTCTCTTTCGACTCTTCCTTTTATGTGTGGCATAGTACCAACCTTGCAGAAGCGATCGGGGAAAATTTGATACATTACGCCTCCCTTAAACCAGTCGGGCGTTTTATAGCCTTTGGAATAAACTGTCAATAAGAAGCCTTGAATTTCATGAATATTCTGCGAAATATATCCCATTTCCATATTTCCGCAGACAATATTCCCCTCTGTTTCGACATAGAAACTGTAATAATATAAACCGACTTCATTGATTTTCAAGGAAATACTCCATCCGAAGTCAGTTTTTGTCATCAGATAGAATTCAGGTGTTTCACCGTCGTGGTTCAATCGTAAAAATGCATTTTTATCAGGACTTTTACAATCATCTTTTATAGGCGTTTCACCTTTGAAGGAAGTTTTATTCTCCCCCCAAGGCGTAACACCGTGTTCCTTTTTCAGAAGGAAAATATTTAGTTGTAGTAAATCCCCTGTTTGAATACCACCAACGATATTTTTACAGGCTTTGTCCAAAGGGTTAAAATAGATTGAAATTGCCATAAAGCGAGTTACCTATCAAAAAGCTGTAATAGAAATTACAGCTTTTTGGAATGTCGTATTATTTTTGTAAGATCTTGTACGTTGTTCTTGGAAGGAATTATGAAATTAATTATGAATGGGCTTCAAATTCCAAATGTTTTCTGCGTATTCACGAATACTTCTGTCCGCCGAGAAATAACCTGCCGCTGCAATGTTGCGTAAGGATTTTTGATTCCAAGTACGTTTATCCGTTGCATACAGCTTAGAAAGCTCTTGTTGCGTTACAGCATAAGACTGATAATCCGCCATGCACATATATGGATCGGCAACAGGCGAACCGGTCAAGAGATAGTTTGCGATGTCCGCGAAAGATTCGCCGTTGAAACCGACGATAAGCGCTTCCACCACTCTGCGAAGCATGGGATCGTTGTTATAATAAACGCTTGCCGAGTAACCATTTCTCCAAATTTCAGAAACTTCGTCTGCTTTCAAACCAAAGATGTAAATGTTATCCTTTCCGACGTGTTCGCTCATTTCGACGTTTGCGCCGTCCAAAGTACCGATGGTCAACGCACCGTTAATCATGAACTTCATGTTGCCCGTACCGCTCGCTTCTTTACCGGCAAGAGAGATCTGTTCGGAAATTTCCGATGCAGGCATCAAATATTCGGACATCGTAACGTTGTAGTCTTCCATGTAAACGACGTTGAGTTTTTCCGCAATCTTCGGATTTTTACGAATATCTTCGGCGAGGAAGCAAATCAACTTGATGATTTTCTTCGCCATATAGTATCCAGCAGCCGCTTTTGCTGCAAAGATATACGTCTTAGGCTGCATCGGCGTGTCGGGATTTTCTTTCAAAATCAAATAATCGTTGATGATATGAAGCACGTTCAAAAGCTGACGTTTGTATTCGTGCAAACGCTTTGCCTGCACATCGAACAAAGTGTTGGGATCAATGATAACGCCCTGTTTCTTTTTCGCAAATTCGGCAAACTGCTGCTTTTTAATCCTTTTGATTTCATTCAAACGCTGCAATACGCTTTCATCGTTTTCAAACTTCTTGAATTCGGCAAGCTTAGATGCGTCCTTTGCATACCCTTCGCCGATACAATCATTCAAAAGTTCGCAAAGTTCGGGGTTGGACTGGTTCAGCCAACGTCTGTGTGCAATACCGTTTGTTACGTTTGTGAATTTTTCAGGGGTATATTCATAGAAATCTTTGAAAATGCTTTCTTTGATAATCTCGCTGTGTAAGCCGGAAACGCCATTTACGTGGTGAGAACCATATACGGAAAGGTTTGCCATTTTCACAGTGTTATACGATATAAGTGCCATACGGGAAATTTTATCCCACTGACCTGGATAACGGTTCCACAAATCTTCGCAGAAACGACGATTGATTTCCTTCAAAATACTGTAAATACGAGGCAACTTTCTCGCAATCAAATCTTCCGACCACGTTTCCAAAGCTTCCGCTAAGACGGTGTGGTTCGTGTAAGCGCATACCGACTTCGTAATGTTCCAAGCTTCGTCCCAGTTCATTCCGTTTTCGTCGATCAACAGACGCATCAATTCGGGAATTGCCAAAGCGGGATGGGTATCGTTGAGGTGAATTGCCGCCATCTTGGGCAATAACTTCAAAGAACCGTATCTTCTCTTATGGTCTGCCAAAATATTCTGCAAGGATGCGGAAACAAGGAAATATTGCTGCTTTAAGCGCAAAGATTTACCTTCCAAATGATTGTCGGCAGGATAAAGAACCTTGGAGATGAGTTCGGCTTCGTTATCATCTTTCATAACGGAGTCATAATTCCCCTGCGAGAAGAGCTTCATATCAAAGTTCTGTACGCTCTTTGCCTTCCACAAACGAAGTACGGAGACTGCCTGGCTGTCATAACCGGACACCATCATATCATATGCGACTGCTTGAATTTCTTTTGCTCCGAGGTAAGCGACTTCCATGCCATGTTCCGTCCATTTTTCTTCAACGTAACCGTCGAATTTAACGGTGAACACTTTATCACTTCTCTGTGTGAGCCATACTTCACCACCGGGAAGCCAAACATCGGGAAGTTCCGTCTGCCAGCCTTCTACGATCTTCTGTTTGAACAGACCGTAATCGTAACGAATGGAGAAGCCCATTGCAGGATAGTCTTGCGTAGCAAGCCCATCCATGAAGCAAGCAGCCAAACGGCCGAGGCCGCCGTTGCCAAGTCCTGCGTCAGGTTCCAACTCGTACAAGTCTTCCAAGGTTACGTCATACTCTTTCAAAGCTTCTGCGTACACGTCTTTCAATCCGAGATTGAAGATGCTGTTTTTCAAGGAACGCCCCATCAGGAATTCCATGCAAAGGTAGTAAACCCTCTTTGCTTTCTTCGCTTTGGTCTTCAAGTGGAAAGCTTGACGCTTTTCCAACATGATGTCGCGAATACTCATGACGACAGCTTTATAGAGCTGATCTTTACGAGCTTCCGAAGGCGCAACCCCGAAATAACGTGAAAGTTTGCCATTAATCAACTCTTGAGCTTCTTTCTTCGTGAATTGTTCTTTTTTCATATCTTTCCTATTCTCCTAATTTTTATCTATTGTAAATGGGCGAATCATAATTAAAACGCCTTTAACGTATCGTTGTAAAGTTTCTTGTATTCTTCAGCGGAATGTGCCCAAGAGAAGTCGGTTGTAGCAGCCTTCTTCATCAATGTTTCCCATTCAGCTTCGTTTTTATACAAATTCATTGCCTCATGCAATACGTACAACATATCGTATGGATTGCAGGATGCGAAGGTGAATCCGTTTCCGCCTGCGCCGTAAGGCTTGATGCTGTCATACAAACCGCCCGTTTCTCTTACGACAGGAACAGTGGCGTAACGAGACGCAATCATCTGGGACAAGCCGCAAGGTTCGCTGACGGACGGCATGAGGAAAATATCTGCGCCCGAATAAATCTTTCTCGACAAGTCGCCGTTGAAAGCAATATTAATCGAAGCCTTTCCTTCATATCTTCTGCCGATTTCACGGAAATAGTTTTCATATCCGCAGTCCCCTGTGCCGAGAAGAACGAATTGTACGTCCTCGTGAAGAATATCTTCCGCAACCGTCTTGACGAGTTCTAATCCCTTATGGGAAACGAGACGAGAAATCATAGCAATTACGGGAACATCTTTCACGGGAAGACGCAACATTTTTTGCAATTCCGTCTTACAAATCTTCTTGTTGGCAAGATCATCTGCGCTGAACTGAGCAAATAACGCTTTGTCCGTAGCAGGATCGTAAGAATCTACGTCGATACCATTCAAAATACCCGTAAGCTTATTTGCATTTTTGCAAATAATGTCCTGCAATCCGTGCGCATATTGTGCCGTTTTGATTTCGTTTGCGTATGTAGGACTTACCGTGGAAAATCTCTCCGAACATTCGATTGCCGCTTTCATAAGGTTTACACAGCCTTGATATTCGAGAAGTCCCGTATAATACTTATCAATACCGAACAAATCCTCGATGAGATCGAGGGAGTATTTTCCCTGATATTCAATATTATGAATGGTAAACAGCGCACGAATACCGCGATATTCGGGACGGTGAAGGTAAATGGTTTTTAAATAGATCGCCGCCAAAGCTGCCTGCCAGTCGTGGCAATGCAAAATATCGGGATAGAAATCAATGAAAGGCATGATTTCCAAGACGCTGCGCGAGAAGAACGCAAAGCGTTCGCCGTCGTCGAAATAGCCGTAGCAATTCGGGCGTTTGAAATATTGTTCGTTATCAATAAAATAGAAGGTAACCCCCTGTTCTACGCAACTGAACACGCCACAATATTGACTACGCCAAGCAACGGGAACGTAAATGTTACCAAGATAAGACATTTTTCTTCTAAAATCGGGCTTAATATCCGCATACAATGGCAATACTACACGGATATCGTAGGAAGGATCCTCCGCCAATGCTTTCGGTAATGAACCGATTACGTCTGCGAGACCGCCCGTTGCGATAAAAGGTCGAGCTTCCGAAGCGACGAACAGAATTTTCTTTTTCGCACTTATGGAAGGTTTACATTCTGCAATCGTTTGGGGAAAGTCTACATTCCCCGTTGCTTCTATTTCCACTCTTCTGAGTTTAATCGAACGCTTCGCTTTATCAGTAGAATTTGTTTTTTCTTTGGTTATGACATTTTCTTTGATCGTTTTTTCACGTGCCATACAATATTGCTCCTTACTTTTCAAATAAATGATGTTTTTTCAAAATAATAATTGAATACTCAAATTCAAGTACAAGACCTATGTTTGTCATAGGTCTTGTACTTTGGCATTCAATTAAAGTCGCGTACCCTTTTGGATGAAGAACGGCAATGCACTGCATCCGCTAAGTTGTTTGGTATCGCTGATTACGACGTTCTTGTCGGTGATTACACAGTTCAACGAAGTGTTTGCACCGATGATATTGTCCTGCATGATGATGGAATTGCGTACAACAGCGCCCTTTTCCACTTTAACGCCACGGAACAAGATAGAGTTTTCTACTACGCCGTAGATTTCGCAACCATCGGAAATCAAGGAATTTTTCACGGTTGCGTCTTTACCATATTTAGAAGGTGCGCTATCACGAACTTTGGTATAAATATCACGGTTTCCGAAAAGCTCATCGCGTACATTTTTATCCAACAATTCCATATTGTGTCTAAAATAAGCTGTCATTGAATCAATACCGGCATAGTATCCCTTGAAATCGTAGCGATATACTTTCAAACTCTTAATTTGTTTTGCCAAAAGATCAGATTCAAAATTCGTATATCCATGGGATACGAAATCCTCTACCATATTAATAAGGAATTGACGGTTGAATACGTAATAATTTACGAAAATATCTGCTTTTGTTCCCTGGGGGACGGTAGGCGAAAGCTTGATACCGGAAATACGGCCATCGTCTTCGGCGTCTACAAGCATGAAGTCTGCACGATTCCCAACCGTTCCGTAATGGGTAACCATCGTAATATCTGCATTTTTGCTTTCATGATACTCGATAACGTCTGCAATATCCAGTCTTGCAACGCCGTCACAGTCCGCAAGAACGATGTACTTTTCATTACGACGGCTCAAAAAACCAGACAAGGAAGACAAAGCTTCCAAACGAGTCGTATACAATTTATCATTCTTTTCGGAGAAGGGAGGCAACAAAATCAAACCGCCATCCTTTCTTGCAAGATCCCAATCTTTACCGCTGCCGATATGGTCAATCAAGGAACGATAGTTATTCGTCGTCATAAGCCCTACCGTCGTAATGCCGGAGTTGACCATGTTCGATAACGTAAAGTCAATGATACGATATCTGCCACCGTAAGGAATGGAAGCCATTGTTCTGAAACGAACGAGTTCAGGTACGTTTTCCTCATGCAAATTGGTGAAAATTAAACCGAGTGCGTTATTAGCCATTTCTATTCCCCTCCTTACGCCAAAATATCTTTCTCGTGTTTTTGACCTTCGCTTACGGTAACGCCGTCTGCGACGGTAATGCCTCTGCCAAGTACCACGATTTCTGCTTTCGGGTTGATATCGACACCAACCACTGCATTTTTGCCTACCGTTACGTTTTCGTCGATGATCGAGTAAGAAACAGTTGCACCCGCTTTAATTACGCTGTTTGCAAGAATGACGGCGTCCTTGACGACAGCCCCTTCTTCAACGACAACATTGCTTGCGAGCACGGAATTTTCAACCGTACCGAAAATTTCGCAGCCGAGTGCGATCATGGAATTTTTCACGATGCCTTCCGATCCAATATGTTCAGGGGGGGCCAAGGGATTTCTCGAATGGATCTTCCAGGACTTATCCCCTACGTCAAACTCGGGGCGTTCGCCGAGCAAGTCCATATTTGCCTGCCACAAGGATGCGACCGTACCAACGTCCTTCCAGTAGCCCTCAAACTCGTACGAACACATTTTCTCCCCGGCGTTCAACATAGCGGGCAAGACGTCTTTCCCGAAATCCTTGGAGGAGTTGGGATTTGCTTCGTCCTCTTCGAGATATTTAAAGAGTTTGTCTGCTTTGAAGATATAGATACCCATAGAAGCGAGAGTACTCTTTGGTACTTTGGGTTTTTCTTCAAACTGATAAATAGTACCGTCGGGATTGACGTTCAAGATACCAAATCTCGACGCTTCTTTTAAGGGCACGTTGATAGCAGCGATCGTACAATCTGCGTTGGAAGCCTTATGCGCTTCGAGCATTGCCGCATAATCCATCTTGTAAATATGGTCGCCGGAAAGAATAAGTACGTATTCAGGATTATACATCTTCATGAAATGCATATTTTGATAAATTGCATTTGCCGTACCTTCGTACCACGAAGAACGAGTCTTTGCCTGATAAGGCGAAAGGATATGTACGCCGCCGTACGTTCTGTCAAGATCCCAAGGCTGACCGTTTCCGATATATTCGTTGAGGATGAGCGGTTGATACTGCGTCAATACGCCTACCGTATCAATACCCGAGTTGATGCAGTTGGACAACGGGAAATCGATGATACGATATTTTGCCCCGAACGCCACTGCTGGTTTTGCAATGTTCGTGGTTAAAGCGTACAATCTGCTACCTTGTCCGCCTGCCAAAAGCATTGCAACGCATTCTTTTCTTCTTTGCATAGAGAGTGCCCCCTTAATCAATTTATTTTTTTATGTTTTAATAATAAACGTCTGCACAATTGAATGCCGGGTGAAAAATTGATCCCCCCATTAGAATCTTCATTCCCACACGCCATTCAAAGCAACGTTTTGTTACATAACCGTATTCTTTCGCTCTACTTCCCTTCCCAACGATAAGAAAAAAAATTCGTTATCAAATGAAGTACTCACAAAAAAAGCGAAAGCTCACAAAGTCCCTTATACTCTTCAAGTAGCAATCCTTTGAGATACAAACTTCAGGTATGGAAATCACTGTACATTAT
>CAZBQP010000043.1:0-8989 GCA_964494075.1 uncultured Clostridia bacterium | reverse complement strand
CCGGTACGGCGGAAAAGGACGGAAAAATCGTAACGAGCGGCGGAAGAGTGCTTGGTGTCGTTGCCAAAGGAAAAACGCAGGAAGAGGCAAGAGAAAAAGTCTACGCCAACGCTCAAAAAATTTCCTTTGACGGTTGTTATTATCGTCACGATATCGGCATTAAGTATCGTGATATTCCTAAGAGATAATCGACGACGGATAGAACGAAAAGGCTGTATGTTCTTATGGAATAAGTCGATGGTAAGTTGCCGTCGAAAAAGAGTTTGCTCTTAGAATGAACGTGTAGAATGATTAAGCAGGAAAGAATATTTAAGGAACGAAAGATATGATTTATAGAATTTTTGTGGAAAAGAAGGACAATGTACAAGCAAGAAATGAAGCTGCGGATATTCAAGCTCTTTTGAATATTCACGTGGAAGATCTGCGTTTGGCACTCCGTTATGACGTGGAGGGATTGAGTGAATCGGAACTCAACGCATCCCTGGGTACGGTATTTTCCGAACCGCCCGTTGATAACGTATATTTGGAAACGTTGAAAATTCCTGAAGATTATAAAGCGTTTGCAGTGAGCTACCTTACGGGGCAGTATGATCAGCGCGCGGACAGTGCAGCACAATGCGTACAGCTTCTGACGAGAAAATCTCGTCCGATTGTTAAATGCGCACGTATTTATATGGTGAAAGGGGTGACGGACGAAGAGCTTACCGCTATAAAAAAGCATATTATCAATCCCGTGGAAAGTGAAGAAGTCGGTTTTGAAAAACCTTTTACTCTCGTTCGCGAAAGCGTAGAAGGTGCGCCTGTACAAGACGTTGTCGGATTTATTGATATGACGGCTGCGGACGTGCTTGAATATCACAAGAAGACGGGTTTTGCGATGAGTGCGCTCGATCTTATTTTCGTGCGTGATTATTTCCGTAGTGAAAAGCGAAATCCTACGGAGACTGAGTTGAAAGTGATCGACACATATTGGTCTGATCATTGTCGTCATACCACGTTCGCAACCGAGCTTAAAGATGTACAGATTACTTCGAGAAACCCTGCAATTCGCAAAGCGTACCATCTGTATGAAGATTTGTTTGAGGAAATCAACGGCGCTCGTCCTGATAAATATCCTTGTCTTATGGACTTGGCAACGATTGCGGCGAAGAAATTGAAAAAAGACGGGAAGTTGGATAATTTGGACGTTTCTGATGAAATCAACGCTTGTTCTATTCAAATCGAGGCGGAAATCGACGGGAAGACGGAACAGTACCTCGTCATGTTCAAGAATGAAACACACAACCATCCTACGGAAATCGAGCCGTTCGGTGGGGCTGCAACTTGCCTTGGTGGTGCAATCCGTGATCCCTTGAGCGGAAGAACGTACGTCTATCAGGCAATGCGTATTACGGGTGCTGCGGATCCTCGTGAAAGCTTAGAGGACACCATGAAAGGGAAACTCCCTCAACGTGTCATCACGCAACGTGCGGCAGCCGGCTTCTCCTCTTACGGCAACCAAATCGGGCTTGCAACCGGCATCGTAGACGAAGTTTATCACGAAGGATATAAGGCGAAGCGCTTGGAAACGGGTTTTGTTGTTGGTGGTGCGAGAAAGGAGATGGTCTATCGTGAAGCGCCCAAAGCAGGAGACGTCATTGTACTTCTCGGTGGTGAGACGGGCAGAGACGGCTGCGGCGGTGCGACCGGTTCTTCCAAAGCGCATGATGAAAAATCGGTGGAGACGTGTGGCGCGGAAGTGCAAAAGGGCAATGCGTTGACCGAGCGTAAATTGCAGCGTCTCTTCCTCAATAAAAACGCTACGCGCATGATTAAAAAATGTAACGACTTCGGGGCAGGCGGTGTATCTGTTGCAATTGGCGAGCTTGCGGACGGATTGGATATTAATATGGACAAAGTGCCCAAAAAGTACGACGGCTTGAATGGAACCGAGCTTGCGATTTCCGAATCGCAGGAGCGTATGGCGGTCGTCATCGATCCTGAAAACGTGGACGCTTTCATCTCGCTTGCGGCAGAGGAAAACCTTGCGGCTACGCCCGTTGCCGTGGTGACGGATACGGGCAGGATGAGAATGTATTTGAAGGGAAAGGCAATCGTGGATATTTCCCGTGACTTCCTCAATACAAACGGCGTGAAACAGGAAGCAAATGTCGAGCTTTCGGATGAAATTACCCATTGGTTTGATAAAAAGACGAACGTATCTTTCGCATCGGAGACGAAAAAGGTACTTTCCGATCTCAACGTTTGCGCAAAGAAAGGACTTTCGGAAACCTTCGATTCGACGATCGGCGCAAGAACAGTGTATATGCCTTGGGGCGGAAAGACGCAGCGCACGCCCGCCATCGCTATGGCGGCAAAAATTTGCGGTGGCGAAACGGATGTTTGTACCGTTTCTGCGTACGGCTATTCTCCCTATTTGATGGAAACGAGTCCGTTTATCGGTGCGATGTATTCCATCGTCGCATCTGTCTCTAAAGTGGCAGCTACGGGCGCAAAATACAGCGACGTTCGTCTGACGTTGCAGGAATTTTTCCAGCGCATGACCAAAGATCCCAAGGTGTGGGGGGCTCCTACGTCGGCTCTTCTTGGCGCCGTTTATGCACAGATGGGTTTGGGGTTAGGTGCAATTGGTGGCAAGGACTCTATGAGCGGTACGTTTGAACATATTCACGTGCCTCCTACACTCATCTCCTTTGCGTTGGCTCCTGCAAAGGCAAGCAAGTTAATCACCAACGTGCTGAAAGGTGGGGAAACGCTCTATCATATTCCAGTTCCCAAAGACGAGTGCTCCGTGCCCGATTTTGAGGCTCTTAAAAAGGTATACGAAGAAGTGTATGCCAATATTGAAAATGGCAACATTACGTTCGCTACGGTCGTGGAAAACGGTGGTGTTGGTGCGGCAGTTATCAAATCTGCGTTGGGGAATACTCTCGGTGTGCATTTTGATATGAATGCAGAAGAACTTTACAGCGAAGGATACGGCGATTTGATTGTTTCTCTTAAAGATGAAAACGCTTTTGCCAACACAATTTTCAAAAAACGAGTAGGGCAGGTATGCGGTGACGAATATGTTTGTGGGGAAGAACACGTTGCTGTGGACGAGGCTTCCGAAGCGTATACGGGTACCCTCGAGGGTGTATTTAAGACGACGGCGCCTGCGGACGGACGAGCAATTTCCTATGCCTATATCGGCGGGGAAAAGTATACGAACGTCGCCACAAAAACGGCGAAACCTCGCGTGTTTATTCCCGTTTTCCCGGGGACGAATTGCGAACTCGATACGGCGAGAAAGTTTATTCTTGCAGGTGCGGAAGTGGAAACGGTCGTCGTGCGGAATCGCTCGGCACAGGATATTGAAGAGAGCGTACAGCGCATTGTCGAGGCGATCAAAAAATCGAACATCATTGCCTTCCCCGGTGGCTTCTCCGGTGGCGATGAGCCTGACGGCAGCGGTAAATTTATCGCCACAACCTTCCGTAATCCCTATATAGCGGAAGAAGTGGAAGAGCTTTTGAACAATCGAGACGGGTTGGTGTTGGGGATCTGCAACGGCTTCCAGGCACTTATCAAGTTGGGGCTTGTACCGTATGGGCATGTTCGTGAATTGTCGGCGGATTCGCCCACGCTTACCTTTAACAATATTTCCCGTCACGTATCGACGATGGTGGATATTCGTGTCGCTTCCAACCTTTCTCCTTGGCTTTCCGCTTGTCGGGTAGGAGAAACCTTCAAAGTGCCCGTGTCTCATGGCGAAGGAAAAATCGTGGCGCCGATTGTCGAGCTTGAAAAGATGAAAGCGAACGGTCAGATTGCAACGCAGTATGCAGATTTGAGTGGCAACGCAACCATGGTATCCCCGTTCAACCCCAACGGCTCGATGTGGGCAATCGAAGGGATCACCTCGCCCGATGGCAGAGTATTCGGAAAAATGGGACATAGCGAGCGTATCGGCGACAACCTTTATAAGAACATCGAAGGCAATTTCGATATGAAAATTTTTGAGAGCGGCGTGAAATATTTTAAGTGATTTTCAAGGAGAAAGTCGAAGCACTGTGCTTTCTTTCAAAAAGTTAAGAGAAAAAACAGAAAAACCGTTTGAAAGATTGAAAAAGGTGTTATAAATAGTAGAAAGTAAAAATAAAAGGAGAAAAGAAAAATGGCTAAAATTACGGCAGATACGTTGATTGCGGAATGTTTGGAACTCAACCCCAACGCTCCCGAAATTTTGATGTCGGCAGGTATGCATTGCTTCGGTTGTGCAATGGCGCATGGTGAAACGGTTGCGGAGGCAGTTGCTGTTCACGGCGAAGATTTGAACGCATTGCTTGCAAAACTCAACGAAGGCTTGGAAGACTAAAATGCTCAATGCCCGTGAGGGGATTGAACGTGAATAGATTGATAAACAATGCACTTTCAAGTGATTAGAATACCCAACTCCTTTTTTAAGGGGATGGGTATTCTTTTATCACGATGCTCATGAAAGATTTGTTAAGGAAAAAATGAAATAAAGGGGGGTAGGTGTGAGATGAATACGTCTTACGAAGAAAGGTTGCATGCGTTAGCGACTATTTTAGAGAAAGGGAATATTGTCTTTTTCGGCGGCGCAGGAGTAAGTACGGAAAGCGGCATTCCCGATTTTCGCTCCACCGATGGATTGTACAATACTGAATATGCCTATCCGCCGGAAAAGATTATTTCCCATACTTTTTTCTATCGAAATCCGACAGAGTTTTATCGGTTTTATAAAAATAAAATGCTCTTTCCGAAGGCTAAGCCAAATTCTTGTCATATTGGGCTTGCAAAGCTGGAAGAGAGGGGGCTTCTGCGCGCGGTTGTTACACAAAATATCGACGGGTTACACCAAAAGGCAGGGAGTAAAAATGTTTTTGAATTGCATGGCAGCGTATGGCGCAATCATTGTGTAAAATGCAAGAAGAGCTATACCATGTACGAGGTTACTGAAAGGGAATGCGTGCCAAAATGTAGTTGTGGAGGGATGATTAAGCCTGATGTAGTGCTGTATGAAGAGGCGTTAGACGACAGAACAATGATGGGCGCCGTTCGAGCGATTGCGGATGCAAATACGCTGATCGTCGGCGGTACGTCTTTGGTCGTGTATCCTGCTGCAGGGTTGTTACGCTATTTTCACGGCAAGCATTTGGTGGTGATTAATCGCACGCCTACGTATGCAGATTCGCAAGCGGAACTTCTTTTTACGGAAAATATAGGGCAAGTCTTTGCTGATTTGCAAATATAATGAAAAACCTCGGTGAATACCGAGGTTTTTCATTTTACCAAGTAAATGTAAAGCGAATATAATGTGTTTTCTTTTCGTTTGCTTTCAGCAAAGGAAAGTCAAAGTTTGGTAGATTGACGGCGTTTGGCAGGTATTGCGGCTCTAAACAAAAGCCGTTTCGAGGGGAATACTCGTGTGTTTTGCCTTGTCCGTTGAGATAATTGCCGCTATAAAATTGCAATCCGGGCAAATCGGTATGTACGGTGAGGGTAATTCCGCTTTGCTCGCTCGTAGCGATTGCGGCAAGTTCTCCTCGTAATATAAAATTGCAATCATACCCATTAGACAGGCGCAGTTGTTCGTCTTCGGCATCAATATCTTTTTCAATTGTCTTGAATTCGGTGAAATCGAAAGGAGTACCTGTAACGGATGCAACTTTTCCCGTGGAAATGTGTTCGGCGTCTAAAAGGGTGTATTGATTTGCGTTGATTTTGAGCTTTGTTGTGAGGATATTTCCGCTGCTTTCGCCGTCAAGATTAAAATAGGTATGGTTGGTCGGCGCCCATACGGTGTCTCCGTCTGCAATTGCGGTGTAACGAATTTCTAGCGTACCATGTATGAGTTCATATTCCGCCGTCATTGTCAAACGGTGCGGAAAACCCTGATCTCCATCTTCACTCTGCAAGGTGAATTTAAGCACGTCGCCGACAATTTTTGCATTCCAAAAACGGTGCGAAAATCCAACTTTTCCGCCGTGAAGTTGATTTTTCCCTTCATTTGCAGAAAGAGTGTATTGCTTGTTGTGGAGAGAAAATCTTGCGCCGCCGATGCGATTGGCGATTCTTCCCACCGTCGCACCGCAGTAGGCGCCGCTTTGCACATATTCTTCGATGGTAGGAAAGTGCAGGGCGACGTCTTTTATCCCTTGATTCGTATGCAGCCGAATGGCGTACACCGCCGCACCGAAATCGAGTATGTCTACCTCAATATTTTCGCCGTAGAGGGTATACAGGTATGCGTTCACGTTTTTGTAAGAACCAAAATACTTTTTCGTAATCATTTTTTATTGCTCGATTGTTTTTTATTACAGATTATTCGGTGTAGATATCGCAAGCCCCGACGAGGTTGTTGCCGTTTGCGCTCACGTGTACGACCTCTCCCGTTGCTTTCACCACCGCCATGGCTCTTCCGTAATAGGTGTCGGTGTAGCTGTGGGTGTAGCCGTCTTTATTGAAAGGACATGCGTGTCCTGCCGCTAACAGTTCGCCGCCTTCCACTTGAATTTGGATATATCCGCGTTCCAACGGTTTGATTGTTCCGTTTTCGTCGGTGTAGTCGAGGTGAATAAAGCAAAGCTCGCCTTTTTTGACGACAGATTTTTCGGGGGTTACAGAAAGGATTGTTTGGTTGCTTGCCGTTTTGAGTGTCGTGCGTGCAAGCTCACGCCCTTCTTTATCAAGATTGACGGCGGTGATTTCTCCGTCATAATATTTGACTTTGAAGGTAAAACGACAATTTTTCCCAAGTTTTTTTCTGCCTACTTTCTTTCCGTTTACGTATAATTCGACGATAGGCGCTCTGGAATACACTTCTACTTTTGCTGATTTTTCGTTGAGTCCGTTCCAAGACCAAGAGGGGATGCCGCCTGAGAACTTCCATGCAGAAGGGGAGTGTCGATCGTGGGTGTGATTGACAGGTATTACGGCGATTTGCGGCTTGTCTTCAAGCTCAAACGCCACTTTGGTATAGAGTGCCTCTCCCAAAGGATTGCCGATTAAGTCGAGACGTCCGCTACCTGCGGAAACCCAACCAACTCCTTTTGTGAAGGAATCGGCGTAGTCTTTATATTCCCAGCTTCCGACGCCGACTTCGCCGAGATAATCTATACCCGACCATACGAAATCGCCGATGAGCGCCTTATTTTTCTTGGCAAGTTCATAGAATTTATAGGCGTCGGCACAGAAAGTCTCGCTGCCCAGAATGACACGTTTTTTATACTTCCTTAAATCGTGTCGATAACGAAGAATGCCGTAGTTATAGCCTGCTATGTCCATTTCAGCAAAACATTCACGTGTTTTAAGATCGCAGGGGTACAGGGTTGCCATGAACTTCATAAAGCTTGCACCGGTCAAGCCTGCCAAATCGTTGAAAAATTCGCTGCCAACCTTCGCTTTGGGGTTAGTGTTTGCCTTTTCGTCGCTGTAAACGCCCAAGCCCATGGCGTACAGCCAGTTGAAGAAAATGTTGACGCCGACGGTGACGGGACGAGTAGTGTCGAGGTTATGGCAGTGATCGCGCATTTTTTTGAGTAATTCAATCCCGTCTTTCTCGCCTGTTTCCGCAACTTCGTTGCCGAGGGAGTACATGATGACAGAGGGGTGATTATAGTCTTTATGAATTAAAGCGGTGAGGTCTTTTTGGTACCAAGTCGATACGTGTGTGGCGTAGTCGTGCTTCGTTTTATGAATATACCACATATCCACGTATTCGTCCACCATCATCACGCCAAGCTCGTCACACGCATCCAGCATGGCTTTGGAGCATGGATTATGGGCGGAGCGTACTGCATTGTAGCCGTTTTCTTTGAGAAGGGCGATTTTTCTGTATTCCGCCTCGGGATAACACCGTGCGCCCAAAATGCCGTTGTCGTGATGAATGCACGCACCACGGAGAATAATTCGTTCTCCGTTTAGACAAAAACCTTGTTCGGGTGAGCACGAGAGCGTACGTATGCCGAATCGCTCTTGTCGTTCATCTGTGTAGAATTTCACCGTAAGATTGTAAAGAGCCGGGTGATCGGGGGACCAGAGTGCCGCATCGTCCACTTGCGCACGGAAGGTAACGACGTTCTTTTTAGTGTAGGCACGATAGGTAAGCAGCTGTTCGCCCCGCTCGATTTTAAGGGAAACTTCCCCGTCGCAGGAAGTAGTCACCTCGATTTCCACAATGGCAGGGTGGATTTGCAATGTTTTGATTTTAATTCCGTTTCGCTTGATATGACGTTTGTCTGTGACGAGCAAATGGACGGGGCGATAGATGCCTGCCCCTGAATACCAACGGCTGTTGGGCTGATCGGCATTTCTTGCAAGGACGTACACGTTGTTTTCTTCCCCAAAATGCAAATACTTGTTGGCAGGTACGTAGAAATTCGTGTATCCATACGGACGTTTTTGCGCAAGCTGGCCGTTGATATACACCTCCGAGTTGTGATAAACGCCTTCAAATTCAAAGGTGAGTTCCTTGTTCTTATATTCTTCGGGGAGCAAAAAGCTCTTGGCGTATTCGTAATCGTGGCTTTCATACCAACCCAAATGGACGCCACCGGGGGCGTCTTCTTTGCGCTTTTCAAAAAGCAGCGCATCGTGGGGTAGATCAACTTCTTGCCATTCACCTTGATTTACTTTTCGCCACATCCAGCGCTCGTTAAAATCCAGTTTAATCATACAAAAATTCCTGTTTTCTTTATTCTTTTATCGTATATATCTATTGTACCCGAAGTGGAAAAGATATGCAAGAGTTTTCTCGTGATATCCTAAATTTTCTTAATATTTTT
Organism: uncultured Clostridia bacterium; assembly: GCA_964494075.1. Classification (GTDB taxonomy): domain Bacteria; phylum Bacillota; class Clostridia; order Christensenellales; family Borkfalkiaceae; genus Scatosoma. Next base: position 200 of record CAZBQP010000043.1, on the reverse strand, counting down.
TTTATTTATGAAGGAATGTAAAGAGGTTGAATAAGATAAAAAGAAATGCAAGATTTTATCTATTTCTTTGTAAGAATTGCAAACTAAAAATTTTCAAAAAGGTCTTGACGAGTGCTTGTTTTCATGGTATAATGATAATAGTGGTGAGTTTTCTCGTGATATCCTAAATTTTCTTAATATTTTTTTTATTTATGAAGGAA
>CAZBQP010000042.1:0-9029 GCA_964494075.1 uncultured Clostridia bacterium | reverse complement strand
GGATTGCCGTGCGGAAACCGGGGGATTTGACCTACGATTTCTGTAACAAATACGTGGACGAAATCGTGACGGTAACGGACGATGAAATTTCGGCGGCAATTCTTTCATTGATGGAAAAACATAAACTGGTGACGGAGGGCGCCGGTGCCGTGGCGGTTGCGGCGGCGATGTTCAACAAAGTAGACCTTCAAGGCAAGAAAGCGGTATGCGTGCTTTCGGGCGGCAACATTGACGTGACGATTTTATCTCGTGTCATCAAGCGTGGGCTTTTGATGTCGGGCAGAAGTTGTCAGTTGGTGATCGAGCTTATGGATAAACCGGGGCAACTCAAACACGTGTCTCGGATTATTGCCGATCTTGGCGGCAACGTCACGGGGGTATTGCACGAGCGTTCCAACGAAGGCTCGGACGTGAACGGGTGTTATCTTCGTATCGAGTTGGAAACGAGAAATCACGAACATATTGCACAGATTAAGCAGGCACTCGTGGATTTCGGATTTACGTTATTATAAGGAGAAAAGATTATGGCAGAGCTTATCAAGGTTGCAACAAAAAAAGCGCCTGCGGCAATCGGACCGTACTCGCAGGCAATCGTCATCAAAGACATGGTATATACGTCCGGACAAATTCCCATCAATCCTGAAAGCGGAAACGTGGAGGGAAAGTCGATTGAAGAGCAGGCGGAACAGGTGATGAAAAACCTTGGCGAAGTGTTGAAAGCGGCAGGTAGCTCTTTTGAAAATGCGATCAAAACGACTTGTTTTTTGGTGGATATGAACGACTTTGTTGCGTTTAACGGGGTGTATGCGAAGTATTTTACGACAAATCCTGCAAGAAGCTGCGTGGCGGTGAAAACGTTGCCGAAGGGCGTGCTTGTGGAAGTGGAAGTGATTGCCACGTTATAAAAATTAAAAAATTGAAACATACTGAGGAAGCGGATATTGTAAGGCGATGGTGCGCAATCGTAGAGATTGTGGATTGTCTTTATAAAATATCCGCTTCATTTTGTTTACATTTTCGAGAAAATATGCTATAATTAAACAAATGTTTGGAAGGTTTTCTTCTGTTAAGTGGAAGGCTTTTCATAGGAGTGGTTATGGAATTCAAATTGCATTCGCCTTTTGCACCGACGGGAGACCAGCCGCAGGCGATTGAAAAATTAACGGAAGGGGTGCTTGACGGTATTCGTACGCAAGTGCTTGTAGGTGTCACGGGGAGTGGTAAAACGTTCACCATGGCAAACGTCATAAAAAACGTCAATAAGCCTACCCTCGTCATAGCGCATAACAAGACGCTTGCCGCCCAGCTTTGCAATGAGTTCCGTGAGTTTTTCCCCGAAAATCACGTGGAGTATTTTGTGTCCTATTACGATTATTATCAGCCGGAGAGCTACATTCCCACGACGGATACGTATATCGAAAAGGATTTGAGCATGAACGACGAGATTGACAAGCTGCGAAACAGCGCAACCGGCTCGTTGATGGAACGAGAGGACGTCATCGTAGTGGCGTCGGTGTCTTGTATTTACGGACTTGGTGCACCCGAAGAATATTTCCGTCTTTCCCTGTCTTTGCGCCCTGGCATGGAGTGGGAACGAAACGATTTGATGCGCAAGCTCATCGAGTTGCAGTACGCACGCAACGACGTCGATTTTAAGAGATCCACCTTCCGTGTGCGTGGAGATAGCTTGGAAATTTTCCCTGCCTCTAATTCCGAAGTGGCAATCCGTTTGGAATTTTTCGGGGATGAGATTGAGAAAATCTATGAAGTGGAAGGGGTGACGGGAAACAAGCTGAACGAGCTTTCTCACGTTGCGATTTTCCCGGCAAGCCAGTACGCCGTCGGCACGGAAAAACTTAAAGGGGCACTTTCGATGATTGAAGAGGATTTGAGAGGGGAAGTGCGTGCGTTTGAGGAGAGTGGCAAAATTTTGGAGGCGCAGCGGCTTAAACAGCGCACCGAACATGATTTGGAAATGATGCGAGAAATCGGCTATTGCAGCGGAATTGAAAATTACAGCCGATATTTTGACGGTAGACAGCCGGGTGAACCGTCGTTTACCCTGCTCGACTATTTCCCGTCGGGGGATTTTCTCGTATTTATTGACGAGAGTCATATGACCATTCCGCAAATTCGCGCGATGTATCACGGGGATTTATCAAGAAAGAAAAATTTAGTGGAGTACGGTTTCCGCATGACGTCGGCGTACGATAATAGACCTTTGACTTTTGAGGAATTTGACGCTCGTGTGCCGCAGATGATTTGCGTGTCGGCAACCCCTGCTCCTTACGAGCTTGAACAGGCGGGGCAGCGTGTGGAACAGCTCATTCGTCCAACCGGACTCCTCGATCCTGAAATTGAGGTTCGCCCGACGAAAGGACAGATTGACGATTTGCTTTCCGAAATCAAAATGACGGTGAATGACGGGGGCAGGGTTTTGATTACGACGTTGACCAAACGAATGGCGGAAGAGTTGACGGACTATTTGAAGGAACATTCCATCAAGGTGAAATATATGCACAGCGACGTGGATACGTTGGAACGTATCGACATTGTGAACGAGCTTCGCTTGGGTGGTTTTGACGTGCTTTGCGGCATTAACTTGCTTCGAGAGGGGTTGGATTTACCCGAGGTGAAGTTGGTGGCGATTTTGGATGCGGACAAGGAAGGTTTTTTGCGCAGCGAAACTTCGTTGATTCAGACAATCGGTAGAGCGGCTCGAAACAGCGAGGGGCGAGTTATCATGTATGCAGACGTAATGACGGACAGCATGAAACGAGCGATCGGAGAGACGAATCGACGCAGGCAGGTACAAGACGAATATAATAAAGCGCATGGAATCGTGCCGAAAACAATTATCAAAGAAGTGAAGTCCACGCTGAATATTACGAAGAAAAAGACAAGTGACGACGTCAAGATGCAGGAGATTCCTGACGAGATCGAGAAATTGAAGGCGCTGATGAAAGTGGCGAGCGGACAGCTTGATTTTGAACGGGCAATCGAGATTCGAGAGAAGATTGCGGAGCTGAAAGCACGGCTTAGAAAAGCGACAAAAAAGTGACGAGTACGGCTTAGACAAAAAGGTGAAGAGCATGCAAGAGAATATTGTAATCAAAGGGGCAAAAGAAAACAACTTAAAAAACGTGGACTTGACCATTCCCAGAAATAAACTCACCGTGTTTACGGGGCTTTCGGGGAGTGGTAAGTCTACTTTGGCGTTCGACACGATTTTTGCCGAAGGACAAAGACGGTACGTTGAAAGTCTTTCTTCCTATGCCCGTCAATTTTTAGGACAGATGGAAAAACCGGACGTGGAGAGTATCGAAGGACTTTCACCTGCCATTTCCATCGACCAGAAAACGACTTCTCGCAACCCTCGTTCCACGGTGGGGACAGTTACGGAAATTTACGATTATTTCCGTCTTTTATTTGCGAGAATCGGTGTTCCGCATTGTCCGAAATGTGGCAGAGAAATTCGCCGCCAAACGGTTGATGAAATATGTGATCACATACTTGGTATGCCCGAAGGAAGTAAAATTTTGATTAACGCCCCCGTCGTTCGTGGGAGGAAGGGTGAGTATGTCAAAGAGCTTAACGGCTTCAAAAAGAGCGGGTACGGCAGAGTAAAAATCGACGGCATCGTATACGACTTGCAGGAAGAGATTAAGCTGGAAAAGAATATCAAGCACAACATTTCCGTCGTGGTGGATAGACTTATTGTCAAGCCTACCATTCAAAAGAGACTTACGGACAGCTTGGAGTCGGCGCTCAAACTCGCTGACGGACTTGTGGTTGTCGATTGTGAAGGGAAAGAAGATTTGTATTCGGTCAACTATGCTTGCCCCGATTGTGGCGTTTCCTTGGAAGAGATCGAGCCGAGAATGTTCTCCTTCAACACGGTGTACGGCGCTTGTCCGACCTGTTCGGGGTTGGGGTTTAAGCAATTCGTCGATCCCGATCTGATTTGTCCGGATAAGACGAAAACTTTGCGTGAGGGTGCGATGCGTGTGACGGGTTGGAATTTGGGTTCGACGTCCATGGCGTTGATGGAGTTGTCCGCACTTGCGAAAGCGTATGATTTCTCCCTTGACGTACCTGTACAGGATTTGTCGCAGGAAGTGTACGATATCTTGATGTACGGAAGTGATCATGCAGTGGATATGCAGTATCAAACCCGTTCTTTCTCGGGCAGCTTCAAAAAACATTGGGAAGGGTATGTGAACAATTTGCAGCGCCGTTACGGGGCGACGTCGTCGGACGGCGTCAAGAGCGATATCGAAAGACTCATGCGTGCAGCGCCTTGTGACAGTTGCGGCGGAAAACGTCTAAAAAAAGAGGCGTTGGCGGTAAGTGTCGGCGGTAAGAATATTTGGGACGTGTGCGAGTTGTCCGTGGATAAGCTTTGCGATTTTATGGACGAGTTGATGACGAAGCTCACCCCCACCGAGCATCTTATTGCGGATGCAATTATCAAAGAAATCAATAATCGTTTGGGATTTTTGCGCAACGTTGGACTAAATTATCTTACGCTCACCCGTACGGCGGTGACGCTGTCGGGCGGGGAAAGTCAGCGTATTCGTTTGGCTACGCAAATCGGGAGCGCTTTAACGGGCGTGCTTTATATCTTGGACGAGCCGAGCATCGGTTTGCATCAGAGAGATAATGAAAAATTGCTCAATTCGTTGAAGGGGTTGCGTGATTTGGGGAATACCCTCATTGTTGTCGAACACGACGAGGATACCATCAAGGCAGCGGATTATATCGTGGATATCGGACCGAAGGCAGGTGTACATGGATGTGAAGTGGTGGCTTGCGGTACGCAAGAGGATATCATGGCGGAACCTCGTTCGATCACCGGCGCTTATTTGGCGGGACGTAGAAAAATCGAAGTGCCGCCCGTTCGTAAAGCGCCTACGGATAAGTGGTTGAAGGTGTACGGCTGTAAGCAAAATAATCTTAAAAATATCGACGTGAAAGTCCCCGTTGGGTTAATTACGGCGGTGACGGGCGTTTCGGGAAGCGGGAAATCAAGCTTTGTGAATGAGATCGTATATCCCTTGCTCTCTAATATTCACAACGGCGCAAAGCACGCACTCGGTAAATATACAAAAGCGGAAGGGGTGGAATATTTCGACAAAGTGATCGCCATCGACCAGTCGCCCATCGGTAGAACACCGAGAAGCAATCCTGCTACGTATACGGGCGTATTCAACGCCATTCGTGATTTGTTTGCTATGACACCCGATGCCAAGGAGAGAGGGTATAAGGCAGGCAGGTTCTCGTTCAATGTGTCGGGAGGACGATGCGAACATTGTTTCGGTGATGGAATTATTAAGATCGAAATGCACTTTTTACCCGACATTTTTGTGCCTTGCGAAGTATGCGGCGGAAAGCGATACAATCGTGAAACGTTGGAGGTGAAGTATAAGGGCAAGAGTATTGCCGACGTGCTCGATATGACGGTGGAAGAAGCTTGTGATTTTTTTGCCGCCGTACCTACCATTTATAACAAAATCAAGACGTTAAACGAGGTGGGGTTGGGATATATTAAGCTCGGGCAAAGCTCCACGACGTTGTCGGGGGGCGAGGCGCAGAGAGTGAAACTCGCCACCGAGCTTGCAAAGCGTTCGACGGGCAAAACTTGCTATATTTTAGACGAGCCGACGACGGGGTTGCATACCTACGATGTGGAAAAGTTGACGAAAATCTTGCTGCAATTACGTGAGAGCGGAAATACCGTGTTGGTAATCGAACATAATCTGGACGTGGTTAAGACGGCGGATTATATCATCGACCTCGGGCCGGAAGGTGGCAACGGCGGCGGCACGATCGTGTGTGAGGGTACGCCTGAAGAGGTGGCGAACGTGCAGGAGAGCTACACGGGGCAATTCTTGAAAAAAGTGTTATAAGCATATACCATGTATGCGTTGAGTGTCTGTTTGCTTGTGTGAACGGGCACTCTTTTTTATGCATTCGATTTGTTTTTGAACAGGTTGAGGGAAGGGGGATTATATCGTATAAAGTCGGAGGTGTTTTGCTTTTTTGCGACGGCGTGTTCGACGAAAAAAACAGGGGATAAAAAGGAGAAAAATGGGGAAATAAAAGGTATTTTTTCCTCTTCCGCAAAAAAAGACGGATCGGTGTGGATATCTTTTGTTTTTCCTCAAAAAAACGCTGTACATTTGAGAATATTTGTGGTATAATAAAGGAGAAAAATAACGATTTTCCCTTTTTTCCAAAAAGGGAAAGCGGAACGGAGAAGAATGCAATGGCAGAAAGAGTAGAAGCCGAATACGGCGCGGAGCAAATTCAGGTATTGGACGGACTCGAACATATTCGGAAACGTCCCGGTATGTATATTTCTTCCACCGATGCGAAGGGGCTTCATCACCTCGTACACGAGGTCGTGGATAACTCCATCGACGAAGCGTTGGCAGGATATTGTACCCATATCGAGGTTACGATCAACGACGACGGCAGCTGTACCGTACTGGACAACGGTAGAGGGATTCCTACGGGGATTCATCCAAAGGAAGGGATTTCCACCCTTGAAGTGGTGTTCACGAAGGTGAACGCGGGCGGGAAATTCGGCGGCGATTCGGGTTACAAGGTGTCGAGCGGTTTGCACGGCGTCGGTGTCAAAGCGGTGAACGCTTTGTCCGAATGGTTGGAAGCAGAAGTCCGCCACGAGGGGAAAATTTTCAAACAGGTTTATAACCGAGGCGTGCCTCAGCGCAGCGTACAGGTCGTTGGAGAAACGGACGAGATGGGAACGAAGGTTACTTTCATGCCCGATGCGGATATTTTTGAAACGATCATATTCAATTACGATACGTTGAAGGGAAGATTGCGTGAGCTTGCCTACTTAAATAAGGGACTTCGTATCACCCTCGAAGATAAGAGAGCCGGTCAGGAACAGAAGGACTCCTTCTGCTACGAAGGGGGGATCTGTTCTTTCGTGGAAGAACTCAATAAGAGCCGCGAAGAATTGTTGTTCCCTGCACCCGTCTATTTTGAAGAAATGGAAGGGGATACGGTGTGCGAAGTGGCGATTCAATACAACGAATCGTACAACGAAGTTATTTACAGCTACGCCAACAACGTCAACACGATTGACGGCGGTACGCACGTAGAAGGCTTGAAGATGGCGCTCACCAAAGTCATCAACGAAGCGGGCAGAAAGCAGAATATCTTAAAGGAAAACGATAAGCTTACGGGGGAAGACGTTCGTGAAGGAATCACGGCGGTGGTATCCGTGAAGTTGGTGAATGCACAATTTGAATCGCAGACCAAAGATAAGCTGAACAACTCCACCATTCGTACCTTCGTGAATAAGTGCGTAACCGAGCATATGTCGACGTTCTTGGAAGAGAACCCTTCCATCGCCAAAGAACTCGTGCTTCGTTGTATCACGGCGCAAAAGGCGAGAGATGCGGCGAGAAACGCAAGAGAGTTGACGAGAAGAAAGGGTGTTTTGGGTTCGACCACATTGCCCGGTAAGCTTGCTGACTGTTCGGACAGACGCAGCGAATTGTGTGAAATTTATATCGTTGAGGGTGACTCTGCAGGCGGTACGGCAAAACAGGGCAGAGACAGAAGATTCCAGGCAATTTTGCCTTTGAGAGGTAAGATTCTCAACGTGGAAAAAGTGAGATTGAACAGAGTGCTTGAAAACGAAGAAATTAAGTCGATGATTACGGCGTTCGGGTGCGGCATTTTGGACGATTTCGACGAGAGTAAGCTCAGATACGATAGAATCATCTCCATGACCGATGCCGACGTCGACGGGGCACATATTCGTATTTTGTTGTACACCTTCTTGTTCCGTTATATGAGACCGCTTATCGAACACGGCCACGTATATTCGGCAAAGCCCCCTCTTTACAAGGCAAGCTTTAAGGGACACGACGATTATTTATATACAGAAGAAGAGAAGATCGAATACGATAGAAACGCAACGGGAAAGGTGGAGTACCAAAGATACAAAGGTTTGGGTGAAATGAGCACCGAACAGCTTTGGACGACGACGATGAACCCCGCGACGAGAACGTTGGTGCGTGTGACGATGAAAGACGCAGCGGAAGCAGATCATATGTTCTCGATGTTGATGGGTGAAAATCCTGAACTTCGCAGAAAGTTTATCGAAGAAAACGCTTCCTTGGTAACCGATTTGGATATTTAACACACCTATACGGGTAGCAGTTTTTCTTTCGCCGATGGAGCGAAGGGGGAAAGCGAAGAAAGTGATTTTCATGCAGCGGAGGTTGCAAGGAGAATCAGTACAAACAATACGGAGCGAGCCACGTCTGTTTTCGGCGTAGGCAAGCTCGAAAAATAAATGAGAAGAGGTGAAAACGAGGCGGCGGAGCAAGCGATGTTTGTCGTCACGATATTAAAAATCACCACGCAATAATTAGGAGATTACCATGGCTAAAAAAGAAACCAGCCCGGAATTGACGGAGGAGTTTAAGAAAACTCTCCAAATGACGAAAATGCTCGACATCGAGGTGGATGACGAACTGAAACGATCGTTCATCGCTTATGCGATGGCGGTGAATAAATCCCGTGCCATTCCCGACGTGCGCGACGGTTTGAAACCTGTACACAGAAGAATTTTGTACTCCATGCACGAAATGGGGCTGTATAACGATAAGGCGACGAGAAAGTGCGCCCGTATCGTCGGTGACTGTATGGGTAAATATCACCCTCACGGCGACAGCTCCGTGTACGACGCCCTCGTGCGTCTTGCACAGGACTTCACCATCAACTTCCCTCTCGTGTACGGCCACGGGAACTTTGGTTCCGTAGACGGCGACTCTGCCGCTGCAATGCGTTACACCGAAGCAAAGCTTTCCAAGCTTGCGTCGGAAATGCTTCGTGACCTCGATAAGGAAACGGTGGATTTCATTCCCAACTTCGACGGAAGCGAGGAAGAACCCGTCGTGTTGCCTGCAAGATATCCCAACTTGCTCGTCAACGGCGCAGACGGTATCGCAGTGGGTATGGCGACGAATATCCCTCCCCACAAT
>CAZBQP010000041.1:0-9232 GCA_964494075.1 uncultured Clostridia bacterium | reverse complement strand
TAAATCTTTTGCCGCTTCCAAATAGCTTTTGTCAATCTTTGTAATCGTCGTATAGTTGGTCATTGCTGGCAAGAATACCATGGAGACTCCACTCATGATGCCCGATTTGGAAAGGGGAAGGGTGACTTTCAAAAAAGCTTTCGCAGGGTGTGCACCTAAATCTTTTGCCGCTTCCAAATAGCTTTTGTCAATCTTTGTAATCGTCGTATAGATGGGTAAAATCATGAAGGGGAGGAAATCGTACGTCATGCCGAGGATGGTATTGATAATATTCCAAGTATCCGAGCGGAGATAGATGCCGATCCAAGAAAACAATTCCTTCAAAGCGTTGATACGCAAGACGAAGTTTACCCACATGGGAACGATAAACAGGAGGAGAAGACCCGTCTTATTTTTAAGCTTGCAATTCGCAATAATATAGGCAACGGGATAGGCTATCACCAAACAGAGCAGGGTGCTCATCACGGATATGAATAAACTCTGTACAATCGTCTTAAAGCGACTGGATTCAAAGAAGGACTGTCCGCCTGTACCGCTGAAAAAGTTGATAAAATTATCAAAGGTGAATGCACCTGTGTCCCCGTTGGTGAAGGCATAATATAAAATAATCAAAAGGGGAACGAGGACGAAAATGAGCAGAAAAAGCGCATAGGGGATCGCGAGTAATTTACGCGAAAAATGCAGTTTTGGTCTTGCATTTGTCATTTTTTCTTGCCCTCCGCATCTTTTACATCTTTCAAAGCCAAACGAATCTTATCTTTGGGAATAATCAGGCTGACTAAGTCGTTTTCGTTCCAAAGGTCTTCGCAGGCGAGCACGTAATCTTCTTCGTTCTCGGTGCGGACAATGTAGCGATAATATTCACTCTTATAAATTAAGGAAATAATATGTCCTTGTGCGCCGCCTTCGTTGAGGTTATCGCTCATCGTGATGTCGTGCAAGCCGACTTCTACGTTGACTTCCACGTCGGTGAGATCGAGTTTTTCACCTTTTGCCGTGATCAAATATCCTTCTTCGTCCAAGTGGCTGCCGGGATAAAGCTGCGTAAGATCGCAATCGAACTCGCCGTCGCCGAATTCCACGGTGTTGCGCTTTGTGATAACGCCCGAGAATTTATTGACACGGAATTTCTTTTTCATGACGTGAATGCCGTCGGGTTGAATAAGGAGTCCTACCGTTTCGCCCACTTTTGGAGTGGTGGTGCTTTGAATTTCAATTTCGTATTTACCGCATTGTACAAGGATTTGATAGTGCATTCCCTTGAACACGACGGAAGTTACTCTGCCACGCAGAATACCTTCGTCAGGCGTAGTAATTTGTACGTCCTCTGGACGAACGACGACGTCCACGGGTTCATCCTTTTCAAAGCCGCTGTCCAAGCAGATGAAGGGCTTTCCACAAAAACGAACGAGTCCGTCTTTGGGCATAACGCCGGAGAAAATATTGCTTTCGCCGATAAAGTCGGCAACGAAGGTGTTTTTTGGTTCATTATAAATCATTTCGGGGGTGCCGATTTGCTGAATGGAGCCGTCTGCCATAACTACGACTGTGTCAGACATAGTGAGTGCCTCTTCTTGGTCATGTGTGACATAGATAAAGGTGAGCCCGAGACGTTTGTGCATGGCTTTCAATTCAAGCTGCATTTCTTTGCGCATTTTCAGATCGAGTGCTCCGAGAGGTTCATCCAACAAGAGGATCTCGGGTTCGTTGATGATGGCACGTGCGATGGCGATACGTTGTTGTTGACCGCCCGAAAGGGTGGAAATGCTCCGATTCTCAAAGCCTGCAAGGTCAACGATTTCAAGCGCCTTGCGGACCTTTTCTTCGATTACTTCTTTGGGCAGTTTTGCAAGCCTTTTCTTTACGTTACCCTTACGGTCGGTGTAGGTTGTTTCTACCCGTTTAAGTTTTAACCCGAACGCAACGTTTTCAAAAACGTTGAGGTGGGGGAAAAGAGCGTATTTTTGGAATACGGTATTGACAGGACGTTCGTTGGGAGGCAAATGGCTGATGTCCTTGCCATTGAGTAGAATTTGTCCACTCGTAGGTAGTTCAAACCCTGCGATCATACGTAGCGTTGTTGTTTTTCCGCAGCCGGAAGGGCCGAGGAGGGTGACGAATTCACCTTTACGAATGTAGAGGTTGATTTTTTCTACGACGGATACGCCGTCAAATTCCTTTGAAACGTCTACAAGTTCAATGATGCGGTTGGATTTGGTGTCCGTGTTCTTAGTTTCCATAGCGGTATCTCCAAAAAATCTTAAGTGTATTGTATAATATTTGTATAGTACGTAAATAATTAAAAGTTGGGTGGAGTGGAAATCCAAAGGAATTTCGCCTTGCTTTTTCCTTTATTCAAAATGGCGTGGGGCTTTTTGGCAGAATAGTAGAAAGCTTCGCCTTTTTTGCATACATGGTGAGTATTCCCCAAAACAACAACAATTTTTCCTTCCAAGACGTAGCCGAACTCTTCGCCTTCATGGGGCATGTTTATTGTTGTTTCCGCCCCCTCGGATAATTCCACAAGCACAGGTTCCATCATATTCTTTTGTGCGTTGGGGATTAGCCAGTGCCAAAGCACGCCGTCCGAATCTTTTTCAATGAATTCGCTTTTGGAAAAGACGATTTTTTCCTCTGGTTCCTCGCGGAAAAATTCGGATAAATTGCTTCCGAGCGCCGCCAAAATATCGGTAAGTGTGGCGATAGAGGGGCTGTTCAAATCGTTTTCAAGCTGAGAAATATAGCCTTTTGTCAACTCGCATCGATCGGCGAGCTCCTCTTGCGTCAAGTTCTTTTGATTGCGCATTTGTCTGATTTTTTTGCCTAATTCCATGACGCCTCCAAGTTAAGTTTTTCGTGGTTTGCTTAGAATAAACTTAAAGTTTAGTTAAAATAAACCTTGCAAAAAATATTATAGAAAAAAACGTCTTATATGTCAACTGTTTTATACAGTATTTTCAAAGTTTTTTCGTAAATCCCGATAAAATAAAAAACGCCTGCTATTTGCAGGGGAAAAGGGGAGAAAAATAAATTACTTGTTTTTACGCAAAAAGGGGTCTACCGAGTGGCAGACCCTCATATTTATAATATGAAGCGTATGAGATTTAGTTCAAAGCTGCAAGCTTTTTCGCAAGTTTCGCTTTTCTGTTGTTTGCGTTGTTCTTATGGATAACGCCTTTGGTAACAGCGCTGTCGATAGCGGAAACGGTTTCAGGGAAAAGCTTCGTTGCAGTTTCCTTATCACCGGCTTCTACTGCAGTAAGGAATTTCTTAACCTGCGTCTTAAGTGCGGATTTGATTGCTTTGTTTCTCATGGTCTTCTTTTCGATAACCAAAACTCTTTTCTTTGCGGATTTAATATTAGGCATAATGTTCTCCTTGTTTTTCCAAAATTCTTATTCAATTCAAGTTGCGTAGACTATTTTAACATAATTTTTTTGGAAAGTAAACTGTTTTTCCATGCTAAAATGCGAAAAACGATAAAATTTTCAAAAATTTTCTTTTTTTAAGGAGGAAAAATGGATATTCTCAAGGATGGTATCGCATTTTTTGATAGCGGAATCGGGGGAATGACGGTGCTCGCCGCTTGTCGAAAGCTTTTAAAAGAGGAGCGATTTTATTATTATGGTGACAATATTCATGCGCCGTATGGAAATCTATCCCCGAATTTGATTCGTCAATACGTCTTCGAGGTGTTTGAGGTGTTTCGTTCGTTGGAGGTACGAGGAGCGGTGATCGCTTGCAATACGGCGACGGCGGTGTGTATTGAAGAACTTCGTAAAAGGTATTCTTTTCCGATTATCGGTGCGGAGCCTGCGATCGGGTTGGCAGCAAGAGGAGGAGGGCGAATTTTAATTTTAACGACGTTGGCGACCTGCAAAAGCAAACGATATCAAGCCCTTATAAATAGGACGCGCGCGATGTATCCGTACTCGAAGCTTGTAACGGCGCCGTGTGAAGAGTTGGCGTATCAAATAGAAAAAAATATCGGAAATGCAGAGTTTGACTGTACGCCTTTTTTGCCGCCCGAAAGGGCGGACGGCGTGGTGTTGGGGTGTACGCATTACGTATACGTCGAGGACCAGATTGCGGCGTATTACGGATGTCCTACCTATCATGGAAACGAGGGGATCGCACGGCGACTGTACACTCTTTTTGGAGAAAATAGGGACGGGCGACCACTCGACTTTTTCGAAGGGGAAAATTGGGGGTTTTCGACCATTCTTTTCCCCAAAAAACTGCGTTGGGGAGAGGAAATTAAAAATACGAACAAACGTTTGTCTCAAAATACCCTCAATCCCTTGAAAAACCAGGGGAAAGGGGCTGTCGTTTTTTTGGGTGAAAGTGCAGAAAATAACCAAAAAATCTACAAACAAACATATGTTTGTGAGTGAAATGGTTTTTTTGGGGAAAAAGTGGTTAAAAAACCCAAAAAATTAAAAATTTTTGGAAAAATTTGCGTTCAAATAGTTGACATGGGGTTAAATGTGGTCTATAATATAGGTACGCTATTCTTTAGGCTGTAAAAGATGCGAAAGGGAACAAGGAGGAAAAACGAATGTATACAGGTATGTTTGAACACCAGTTGGATGATAAGAACCGTCTTCGTATTCCCTCTAAGTTTAAGAAAGAGCTAGCCGGAGAGGATGGAAAAAGAGCGTATAGTCTATTTCGAGGGAAAAACAACTGTATCTGCGTAATGCCGGACGAAGAGTTGGACGAAATGTTGTCTTCTCTTTCTTCGGAAGGACTTTCGGAGAGTAGCAAAATCACGAGAGCGTTGTTTGCGAGTATCAGTCAAGCGGAAGAAGACGCACAGGGGAGAATCGTGCTTCCGGCGGCCCTTCGAAGAATGGCGGGTATTCAAAAGGATATCGTAACGCTGGGCGTGGGGAATCGCCTTGAAATTTGGGCGGCTGAAAGATATTACGAATATATGGATGACGTCGATTACGACGCTGAGTTAGAGAAATTGAGGATATAAACCATGTTGGAATTTTCGCACAAACCCGTGATGCCGGAAGAATGTATGGAAGGCCTTGCCTTGAAGGATGGAGGAATTTGGTATGACGGTACAGTTGGCGGAGGCGGACATTCCTATGAGATTTTGAAACGGACGATGCCCAACGGCAGATTGATCGCCACCGATTTGGATGATGAAGCCATCGCTGCCGCGAGCGAACGATTGAAGGAATTCGACGGACGTTTTGAAATTTACAAATCTAATTATAAGGACTTCTCAATCGTCTTCGATCGAGCGGGGGTAGGTCAAATAGACGGCGCATTGCTTGACTTTGGCGTATCTTCCCATCAGTTGGACGACAGTGATAGAGGATTTACCTATCGAGACGGAAGCGCTCCGTTGGATATGCGCATGAATACTTCGGCGTATTTGACGGCAGAAATCGTTTTGAATACCTATTCCGAAGAACAACTTGCCAGAATTTTGAAGATGTACGGAGAAGAGACGTTTGCAAAACAGATTGCCAGAAACGTGGTGAAGTACAGAGAAAAGAAACCGTTGAAGACGACGGGGGAATTTTCTGAAATTATCAAAAATAGCATTCCGGCAAAGTTCCGTTTCGGCGCTCCCTGCGAAAGAAAGAGCTTTCAAGCGATTCGCATTGAAGTGAACGGCGAGTTGGATGGTTTGTACGAGTTGGTAATTTCCTTGACGAGAAGATTGAAAAAAGGGGGCAGAATTGCCATTCTTACCTTCCATTCGTTGGAGGATAGAATTGTCAAAGAAGCTTTCAGACAGTTGGAAAAACCTTGTACGTGCCCCGGGAACTTTCCCGTGTGCGTATGCGGGAAAAAACCAGAGATTAAGATTATAACCCGCAAGCCGATTACGGCAAGCGAGCAAGAGATAAACGAGAATTCGAGAAGTAAGTGCGCGAAACTCAGAATTGCCGAAAGAATTTAATTTGCGCAGACAATGGGGAAAGAGGGAAAAAATACGGAGGAGCGACATCATGGATTTGTTACGTGAGGAAACACAGATTCAGAATTATAACGCCGAAACAGAGGCGCAAAAGCATAACGCACGGATCAGCGAAAATTACAACAGATTAAAAAATGCGATTGCGACGCAATTTGCCGAAGATGTACGTACGGATGAACGAGTATCGAACGAAACGCGTTCAAACGTCAACACGCATGAAAGACCTACTTACATATCGCCTAACGACGGCAACGCTTCTACGTACGAACAGGTTCCTGCTGTCACCGAGTACATCTCGAACAGAGCGTCGGCGCTTTTTACGACGGAAAAATTCGAGAGAATACACCTTCCCGAGGAGCAGGTGATTGCCGCACCCGTACAATCCGCAGCCGTTAGCGCAGCGGTCAAAATGGACGCACAATATTCTCTGTCGTTTATGGCGAAAATGGCGATTGTGGCGTTTGTGGCAGTCGTTACCGTTATGTTGACGCTCATTTGCGTGAATACTTATGTTATCAATGCTAAACGTGCAAATATCGCTCTTTTGGAAGAGCGGAAAGCTGTGCTTGTGGAACAGAATGCGCAAGTACAAAAGCGTATCGAAGATGCAACGTCGGAAGAGACTATTCGTGAATATGCGGAATCGCAGGGAATGGTGAAGTCAGAAAACTAAAACAGGAGTTTACGATTATTAAACAATTACATAAAGAGTATTCGATATCGGTTTTACGAAAGAGGTTATTTGCTATGATTTTGGCGATAACCTTTCTTTTTTGTCTTTTATTCGGCAGATTTTTTTACGTGCAGGTGATTTGGAGCGAAGAACTCGGCTATCGTGCCCTCGATCAATGGACACGTGAGATTCCCATCGTTGCGGAGCGTGGCAAGATCACCGATCGCAACGGCGTGGTTTTGGCGGACAATTCCACGGCGTATACCGTATTTGCGAGATCCAATGCCGTCAAGGATAAGGAAGCGGCTGCTTCTCTTTTGGCTGAAGTGTTGAATATGAATCAGGCGTCTCTCTATGAAAAGTTGACAAAAAAGAAGGCTTCGGAAGTGACGATTGCAAAAAAGGTGAGCAAACGTGAAATTACCAAGCTTTCGGAGTTGTTGTTGGACGGCGTATATTATTCACGGGACAATATTCGTTATTATCCCAAAGGAGAGGCGCTTTGTCAAGTGCTTGGCTTTACGTCGTCGGATAACGTCGGTACGACGGGGATCGAGCGGTATTACGAGTCATATTTGGCAGGAAAGAAGGGAGAATTGCTCTATGAAACCGATCTTGTAGGCATTGAAATTCAAGATAGTGTCGCCACCTATTTACCGGCGGAAAACGGCTATAACGTGGAACTCACCATTGATTATGGAATTCAGGAGATTGTGGAGAGTACGTTAAAAAAGATGGCAAAGGAGTATGCGCCGACTGTCGCTTCTTGCATTGTTTTAGATGTGGATACGTTTGAAGTGTTGGCGCTGGGAAATTATCCTTCATACGATTTGAACGAAGTGCCGAGAAATGATTCGTCGCTTTTGAATTCGTTAACGAGAAATCGCATGATCAGCGACGTATACGAGCCGGGTTCTACCTTCAAAATCATCACTTCGGCTGCGGATATTGAGGAATATTTGCAGGGTAATCCTCGTGCTTTTTCCACAAGTTACATCTTTCCGAGTTCTCGTACTCGTTCGGTAGAGGGCACGACGGTGAAATGTTGGAGCAATCATGCCAACGGGAAACATTGCAATCAAACGCTTGCAGATGCGCTGAATACCAGCTGTAACCCTTGTTTTACGGACATTGCCTTATCGCTTGGCAAGGAGACTTTGTACGACTATCTTTCCTCGTTTGGCTTTGGGCAAAAAACGGGGATAGATTTCAGCGGCGAAGCGTATGGACTGTTGTTGGCAGAGTCCGTCGTACGGGATTGCGATCTTGCTCGTATCGGCTTTGGTCAGACGATTGCCGTATCGGGGATCCAGCTTGCCTGCGCTGCAGCCTCCGTCGTAAACGGGGGGTATTATTACACTCCTCACTTAGTGAAAAGGATTTATGCGGAAGACGGCTACGTGTTGAAAACGGCGCAGAAAGAGGTAAAAAACAGGACGATAAGCAAGGAAGCGTCGAGTATCTTGACGGGAATGTTGGAAGGGGTCGTTCGTGAAGGAAGTGGCAAAAAAGCGTATATCGAGGGATATCGGGTAGGCGGTAAAACGGGTACGGCGCAAAAGTATGAAAACGGTCGAATAGCCGTCGGAAAATACATATCCTCGTTCGTCGGTTTTTTCCCTGCCGATAAGCCTAAATATTTGGCGCTTGTGACGGTTGACGAACCGCAAGGAGCGTATTACGGGAGCGTCGTGGCAGCACCGTGCGCCAAAGAAATTTTTGAAGGGATTATTTCGTTAAAGAACATACAACCGCGGACGAGCGCATAAATATAACGTATACGATGGAAAATGACGGCGCTTGCTTTGCGAAAGGCGTTTTGGGAAGTTTACAGCCGTCTTTTATCATAGAACACCGAAAAGGAGAGAACGTATGCATTTGGAAACACTGATAGAGGGGTTTGGATACGAGGTTACAAATTTGGGTGAAGAGGATGAAGTGGAAATTGAAATGCTCGTGACGGACAGTCGTTGCCACGTGAAAAACGGTTTGTTTTTCTGTTTGACAGGTGGGAAGAGTGATGGGCATTTGTACGCCACGGAAGCCGTTCGCAATGGTTGTGTGGCGATTGTGACGGAACGGGCGCTGGCGCTGAATGTCGCGCAAATCCAGGTGAAAAGCACCAGAAAGGCACTTGCCGAATTTTCATCCGTGTTTCACGGGAAACCAAGCGAGGGGCTAAAAATCATCGGGATTACTGGCACGAACGGAAAGACGACCACGGCGTATATGTTGGCGTCCATTTTGCAAAATAGCGGAAAAAGGGTGGGAGTCATTGGAACGTTGGGGGTGCGATACGACGGAAGTAACCGCCCTTCTGATTTGACGACGCCCGATCCCGTTGAATTACAGGCGATACTTGCCGATATGCGAGATCACGGCGTGGAATACGTCGTCATGGAAGTGTCGGCGCACGCACTTTATTATAAGAGGGTGGAAGGAATTGTTTTTCAGGCATGCATTTTTACCAACTTGACGCAAGATCATCTGGATTTTTTTGAGAATATGGACGAGTATAAAGAGGCGAAAAAGACATTGTTTGTAAAAGAGCGGTGTAAAATGGCGATTCTCAACGGTGATGACGAAGTCGGGCGTGAAATTGCAAAAGAAAGAGA
>CAZBQP010000040.1:0-9406 GCA_964494075.1 uncultured Clostridia bacterium | reverse complement strand
GTATCAAGATAATTGAGACGAGCGAGCCTAATCATGCGTATGCTAGTGCTTTTTTGTGAATAATATAGCATAATCTTTTCAAAACATAAACGTTAAAGGGGTGCACCCCTTTAGTTGCCATAATTATGGCAACTAAACAAGTCTGATAGAGGGAGAAAATTTATAATATGGATATGAAAAAACATTTTGAACGCAGCATGATGAAATTGCTCAAGGAGAAATGTATCGATCAAATCACCATTAACGAATTGATAGAGGAAGTCGGTTCTTGTAAGAGTACTTTCTATAAATATTACGTGGATAAATATGATTTGTGCAATCAAACTTTGGCGAACAACGTGTATGCGCAGATTGACTTTAAGGACTCTAACTGGGAGCAATTTCTCTTTACTTATGTTGACGTGATGGGGAAAAATGCAAAGCTCATTATGAACGCCTTTGAGTCCACAGATGTCAGTGCGCCTATTTTTCAAGGACAGAACATGGTCATTGAAGTGTTGTCAAGAATTATTCAGTCTCATGGTGTAAAGATTGAAGACGAAACGATGGAATTCGTGCTTCATTCGTGCGGGGTTGGGATTATTAGCCTTGTCAATACGTGGTTAAAGCAAGGGAAAACGGGTGACACGCAGAAATTTGTTCAATGTATTCGCAGCATCATGCCTAAATCCATTTACGAATACGTCTATCAAGACAAGTAAAAAATGACTTATATAACTTCAAAAGCGCGGAATTATCCGCGTTTTTCTTTTTTCACGTTTGAAAATACACCTCTCGTTGCGTGAGAGTGTGAGAGTGTGGAGAATTTTCTCGCATGAAGTCGATAAATTACAGGGCAGTATGTCTGTCTCTTTCGCAGAAATATTCGTTTGCGAGCCCTCTTATCCAACGAGAATAATGCGTGATAGGGGCAGAAAAACAGACGATTTTTATTTTTAGGCTAAAAGTAGACTATTTTCAATATTGCGTATTGAAATTTGAGTAAAAAAGGATTATGATATAATCAGTCGAATAATTGAAAAATTATTTATAATATTGTAAGGAGAAAAATTATGAACAAAAAAGTGAAAGTAGGCGTAGCGGCTCTCTTACTTGCAGGGCTTGTTGCGGGAAACTGGGCGGCGAATTATTTCGAAACGTCTATCACGGCATTCCTTTGCGGCACGGGCGAAAGCTTTGAAAATGCATCGCTTACGTTGGAGCAGAGTGACAAGCTTTGTCGTAAAGTTGGGGACGAGAGCATCGTTTTGTTGAAGAACGAAAATGCGACGTTGCCTATGAAGACGCTTAACAAGGTCAACGTTTTCGGTTGGGGTGGCTCGGATGAAGGCTTCCTTTTGAAAGGGGTAGGTTCCGGTTCTTCCACCATTTCGGCGAAGAAGTCCGTCAGCTTGTTGCAAGCATTGGAAGCAGAGGGAATTGAGTGCAATCCCGAACTTGTAAGCTTCTATAAAAACTGGGGCGAGAGCAACAAAAACTCTTTGAGAAGAAACAGCGGACTTGGTACGGGCAATGCGTATAAGCTTGCAGAACCTTCCGTCGGTGAATTGGAAACTTACGTGGCAAACGCTTGTGACTATTCGGATACGGCAATCTTCGTGCTCAGCCGTTGCGGCGGTGAAAATATGGGCGATTTGCCGAAAGGATATCTCGATATTACGGCAGGCGAAAAGGCTACCTTGGATTTGTTGAAGGGATATTTTGACAACATCATCGTTTTGCTTAACACGACGAATACGATGCATACCGGATTCCTCGAAGATTCCGGTGTAACTGCGGCTATGTACGTAGGGATCACCGGTCAGTCGGCTGCGGCTGCCATTCCTCGTATTTTGAAAGGGGACGTCAATCCCTCCGGTAAGCTCAGCGATACCATGCCGTATGGTGACGAATACGATCCTACCTATGTGAATATCGCAACCGGTTCTAACCAGTATGCAGAATCCATCTATTACGGGTATAAGTGGTATGAAACTGCAGATGCGGAAGGATATTTCGATAACGTATCCAACGAATACGGCAACGGCTATGACGGTGTCGTACAGTATTCCTTCGGTCACGGACTTTCTTACACCGATTTCGAATGGAGCGTATCTTCGCTGTACACCTTGAATGAAGCAGGTGAAAAGAAAGTGCTCGATCACACGAAACCAATCGTTGCGGACGAAATTAATCCCGACGAAAAGATTTATCTCGACGTCATTGTGGACAACGTTGGCGAAGTTGCAGGTAAAGACGTAGTTGAGCTCTTCTTCACGCCCGAATACATTTCCGGCGAAGTAGAAAAGGCACATATGAACCTTATTGACTTTGCAAAGACGCCCGAATTGAAGGCAGAAGAAAGCAGTAAGGTGACGATGTCCTTCACCCTTTACGATATGGCAGCGTACGATTGCTATGACAAGAACGAAAACGGTTCTGCTGTATGGGAACTCGATTCGGGCGATTATACGCTTAAATTGATGACGGACAGCCATAACAAGAAAGATTGCGCATACAACGAAATCGTATTCCAGGTCAACAACGATATCATCATTGATAAAGATACGACGACGGGTACGGAAATTGAAAATCGCTTCACGGGTGACGGCGCTTACCTCGGGCTTCAGATCGATGCCCTTGATTACGGTGGGGCAACCTATATGACACGTGCAGACTTCGAAGGGACCTTCCCCAAGAAGACGGCTACGAGACCGAGCGCATCCATCATCAACACGGCGGATACCTCTTACAATGATGAACCCTATCAAAACCTTCCCGCAATTACGACGGGTGAAGATAACGGTTTGTATCTTGCTACGCTTAGCGATGGTTCTAAGGCAACGCTTAACCAGCTCAACGGTAGTTTGAATGGTGAAGTTTTGGAATGGAACTACGATCTTATGAAAGATCTGATTGATTACGATAGCGAAACTTGGGATGATTTGCTCAACCAGATGACGGCCAAAGAAATCAAGGATTTGATCGAACTCGGCGGCTTCCGTCGTTTGGCAGTGGAATCTGTTGGTAAACCTTTGCAGAAGGATTACGACGGTCCTGCAGGCTTCAACACCAACACCTTAACGGGTAGCTGGGGCGGCGAAGCTTTGGATACGGAAAGCTGGACGGCATATCCCAGCGAAGCGCTTATCGGTTGTTCTTGGAATAAAGACTTGATGTTTGAAATGGGCCGTTCTATGGGCGCTGAAGCGGACAAGACGGCTGTGGAAGGTTGGTATGCTCCCGGCGTAAACCTTCATCGTAACGCATACCTTGGCAGAAACTTTGAATATTATTCCGAAGACGGCGTGCTCTCCGGTAAGTTGGCAGCCAACGTCGTATACGGTGCAAAGACCAACGGTTTGATTTGCTACGTAAAACATTTCGTTGCAAGTGACAGCGGTAGCAACCCCAGAGATACGGATACTTGGATGACCGAACAGTGTCTCCGTGAAAACGTATTGAAACCTTTTGAAATTGTCGTAAAAGAAGGCGGCGCTAACGCCATGATGTCCGCATTCAACGATCTTGGTTCTATTTGGTGCGGCGCAAACTACGGGCTTTTGACTGAAATCCTTCGTAATGAATGGGGCTTCCGTGGTATCGTCATTACCGACTGGACGAATAGCGGCAATGCAGGCGGAATGTCCGTTCGTCAAGGTGTTCGTGCAGGTAATGACCTTTGGTTGAACCCGTATACAACTTACGGTGGCGATGCATTGAAGACGACCGATGCAACCGATATGAAGGCAGCTCGTATTGCAGCAAAGAACATTCTCTACTCTCTTGTTGATGCTGAATACGAGGCAGAACAGTACAGAAATATGGACATCGATGACTTGTATCAGACGAGCGGCTCCATCGGCTTCAAAGAAGAAGTATTTGCTTGGTGGAAACCTGTCTTGGTAGGCATTGACGTTCTCGGCGCAATTGCGATTCTCGTTCTGTTGTTTGGTAAATCTAAAGCAGAAAAAGCTGCAAAACAGGCGAAGAAGAATGGTAAAAATTCCAAATCCTCGTCGAAAAAAAGCGGCAAAAAGGCAGTTAGAAGATAATTGTTCTTAGGTAGGATAGACTCCATTGTATAAGGAGATTTTGATGAGAAAAATTAAAAAAATTGCGATCGCACTCACGACGGTTGCGATGACGCTTGCCATGGGTGCAGGTTGCCAACAGTTGGAAGGCATACTCGGGGAATTTCTCCCCGAGTTGTTCCCCTCCTCGAATTCGAGTTCTTACTTTGAGGAAGAACCTTGTGCGGAAGCGTGCCCTCGTTGCGGCGGTTGTCAAGACGATACGCACGATTGTGAAGAGAAGTGTGACTGCAGACATATCACATGGGAGTATAAAAACGTTCGTGTTTCTGTGGATGGGCGAGACGGACTTCCTACTGTGGTCACCAACGGTATGGTGTTAACGATCAA
Source organism: uncultured Clostridia bacterium (assembly GCA_964494075.1). Lineage (GTDB taxonomy): Bacteria > Bacillota > Clostridia > Christensenellales > Borkfalkiaceae > Scatosoma. The sequence continues at coordinate 5,003 of CAZBQP010000040.1, read as the reverse complement.
AGCAAGCACAATCAGCGACGAGTATCCCGAAGTGAGCGTGAAGGTAAACGGCAAGGAAGTGTCCGCCTCGAATGGTCGTTATAAGGTTACCGTGAAAGAGGATTGCAAAATCGAAGTTCTGGGTATTCATAAGAGTGAAATGAAGGGCTTTGAAATTGTGGACGCTACCGTTGCTGTGAGAAATGGTAAGCCTTGCTACCTGCTTAAAGGGGAACATGTCAAATATACGAAAGAAGAACTTTCAAACTTATATTTTGACATGCAGAATTACCCGAATTATAACGGCGGATGGGATTGGACGACGACAGAAGTATCCTACGAGCTTGTCTACACAACGACGACTTTTGAGATGTACGTAGATTTGTCTTCTTTCCCCGTCGACACCTGTCTGATTCCCCATTTTAACGGCACGAGTAGTGAGGGAGATATCAAGGTGGCGAACAGTGACGGTGCGAGTATTACAGTCAATAATATTCGATACACCATTGATTTCGGAGTTACGGGATTTGATGTTGCTTCGGTCGTGATTACGGATGTATCGGCTTCGCAACCGTCCATTCCCAGCGACACGACGGCGCCCGTTATGAATGAAATTAACAACTACGAGTATTTCAAAACGACGGACATTCCTCGTATTGATATCAACACGGAAAACAAAATTGCGTTGGACGACCCCAGCTTGGTAAAAGGCTGGAAAGTGGACGGAGCGGTGCTTGAATACGATTATGCAAAAGCGGAAGTTTCCGTCAGCAACTGCGAAGGGTATGAGCTTACGGATATTGCGGCGCAAGTCAAAATTCGTGGCAATTACAGCTCCACCTATCCCAAACGCCCGATTCGTATCAAGTTTGACAAGAAGCAGAAGATGTGCGGCTTGAGCGATAACAACAAGTTTAAGAATTGGGTGCTTTTGGCAGAATATAAGGACAGCTCGATGCTCCGTAACTCGGTTGCGTTGTATTTGGGTAACTCCATGTTGAATGCAGACGGCTTGTATTGCAGTGATTTCAGATACGTAGAAGTGTATCTCAACGGTAGTTATAACGGCTTGTATCTGTTGGTAGAACAGCAGGAAGTCAAGGATGACAACCGAATTAGCGTACCGGAAGTTCCCGATCCCGATGACGATCCTGTGGCAGCGGATACCGTGAAAATCGGTTACTCGGTGGAATTTGACGGCTACTACTATACGGAAAAGGATCTTGAAAAATTCACGGTGCAGTATGATCGTTTGCGCTTGGAGAACGGTTCGTCCGTGAGCGTGTCTCAAAAAGGCTTCTCGATCAAGAGCGACGTTTATTACACTAAGCAGAGAGATTTCATTAAGAAATGTATCCAAAATATCTGGGATATCGTATACGATGCGACGTATAAGAGTCATACCGATTTGACCAAACAACCTTTCTACACTCTTAACGAAAACGGCGATAAGGTGAAAGATTACACCATCAAGACACCTCGTGAAGCGGTGGAAAAGGTCATTGACGTGCGTTCGTTGGTCGACGTCTATATTCTCAATGAGATTTGTCAGGATATGGATATCGGTTGGTCGTCCTTCTATATGTCTCTCGATATGAGCGAAGGCGGCGACAGATTGTTGAAATTTGAAGCGCCTTGGGATTTCGATTCGTCGCTCGGCAGCGCTGTTGCAGACAATACCAAACTGTTTACGCTCAATAAAATGAGCAATAACTCAGGTGGCGTAGATCCCAACCCTTGGTTGATTGTATGCGCACGTGAGGGCTGGTTCTGGACACACGTACAAGCGAAGTGGAATGCTTTGGAAGAGGCAGGCACCTTTACCGGCGTGATTGGAATGATTGATTATTTTTCCAATAATTACGTAGATCTCTATCAAAAGAACTTCAAAAAGTGGCCTGATTGTATCGGTAGAAAGATTGAGGGGCAGCAGATCGATTTGATTGCTACCTTCAAGACGGAGAAACAAGCAGCAACCTATTTGAAGACGTGGTTGACGGAGAGAATTAAAAATCTCGGCAATTTGATAGACGGAAAGGTGAAAACCTACGTCGGCACGAACAAGTAATTTCATGAATAAAAAAAGCGTTTCTGCGGAAACGCTTTTTTTGTTTGCTTTATGAAAATAGAAAAAAGAGGATACCAGGGATTTGTTGAAGTGTAAATCGGTTAAAAATTCCCTCCCTTTTCGGCTCAAATTTGAGTGAAAAATTAAACGAAGGGGTGTTCCACTTTGACGACGCAGAAACAGTTTGGATAGGTCTTTTGGATTTCTTCCACGACGAGCCGCTCGGCATCGGATTCGCTCGTTTTGCAATCGGTAGGAACGACTAAATCGAAAATGAGGTTGAAACTCGTTTCGCCCACCGTCATGCGGAAATCGTGGATGCTGAAATGATCGTCGATGGTTTTTGCTGCATTTTCGGCAACGATGCGCACTTGGTTGATAAAGGGATCGTTCGTGACGATGGGATCGAGGTGAATGGTGACGATACAGCCGAATTTTTCGTGCATATCCCGTTCTAACCGATCTACTTCTTCATGTGCGACGTTGATATTGGAGTCGGAGGGAACTTCCGCATGGAAGGAGACAATCTGTCTGCCGGGGCCGTAGTCGTGCACCATGACGTCGTGAATGCCGATGATTTGAGGATACCCTTTGACGAATTGATAAATACTCTGGATCGAGGTGAATGGTGACGATACAGCCGAATTTTTCGTGCATATCCCGTTCTAACCGATCTACTTCTTCATGTGCGACGTTGATATTGGAGTCGGAGGGAACTTCCGCATGGAAGGAGACAATCTGTCTGCCGGGGCCGTAGTCGTGCACCATGACGTCGTGAATGCCGATGATTTGAGGATACCCTTTGACGAATTGATAAATACTCTGGATAAAGTCGTGGTCGGGGGGAGAGCCGAGAAGAAGATCAATTGTTTCCTTGGCGGCTTTTGCCCCTGTAAACAGAATGAACGCTGCAACCAGTATGCCTGCCCAACCGTCGATGGCAACGTTGAAAAAACGTGCAATCAGGGCGGCGATGAGAACGAGTGAAGTGGCGGCGCAGTCGGACAAGCTGTCGAATGCCGCAGCCTTGATCGAAGAGGAGTTGATGACCTTGGCGATTTTTCGATAGAAGAAGAACAGCCACAGTTTAATCAGAATTGCTGCCCCCAAAATAATGAGCGTCGTATAGCCGACGGTGGGAAGGGTGGGGTGGAGAATTTTGTCGAAAGAGGACGTAAGCAACTCAAATCCCACGAGAATAATCAACATATCTACGATAAAGCCGGAAATATATTCCAGCCGTCCGTGTCCCAAGGGATGTTCTTTATCGACGGGTTTTGCTGCTAAGCGAAAGCCGATTAACGTCACAACGGACGAGCCTGCATCTGAAATGTTGTTGAATGCGTCGGCAATGATGGCAACGGAGCCTGCAAGAATCCCCAAAACGAGTTTCCCGATAAACAGAAGGACATTGAGAATAATGCCTGTAAATCCTGCGATAGACGCATACCTGCCCCTCACCTTTACGTCTGTGACGTCCGGATTATTGCCTGCGAAAATACGAATAAGAAGGTCTGTCATAATGTATGATATTTTGCGGAGACGGGTTTACGTGCTCCGCAATCCTCTGTGATTTTGATTATACTACATATTATAGCGGAATGAAAAATAATTGTCAAGAGAAAGGGTAACCGTAACGATGGTAAAAAATAATTGACATGGTTTGAGATGATATGGTATACTATAAGTATATGAAGCAAATATGCCCGAAGAAGGCCACAAAAATCGGGTTTATTTATTTTTTGTATCATGCACGATATAGGCATGTATACGGAATGGGAGGTAAAATAAGAATGAGTCTTTGGATTGCAATTCCTCTACTAATTGTAGGATTCGTGTGTTTGGTGAAGGGAGCAGATTGGTTCGTAGACGGTGCGGCAGGGATTGCTGAAAAGTTGCGTATTCCTTCTCTTATCGTCGGGCTTACCATCGTGTCTTTCGGGACGAGTGCGCCCGAGCTGGCAACGTCGATTATTTCCGCTTTTGAAGGGAGTGCAGATCTCGCCGTCGGCAATATCATCGGCAGCAATATCACCAACATTTTATTGATTTTGGGTATTTCCGCCATGATTTGTCCTCTTATCGTGCAAAAGAGTGCACGGTTGTTCGACCTTCCCGTGTTGCTTGGTGCGTCCGTACTTCTGCTTATCTTTGGCGGGTTGGACAATCGTATCGACGGGGTAGAAGGGATTATTATGTTTGTGATTTCCTGTCTGTATACGGTGTTTTTGATTATGTACGGCTTATCACAAAACAAGAAAGAAGGAACGCTTCCTGATTTGCACGAGCATGAAGTGAACGGCGAAGAGCCGAAAGCGGCTGCCGGGTGGTATGCACGCATGAAAGAACGAGTTTGGTTCTTGGTGGTCATCACCCTTGTGGGACTTGGTTTGGTGGTGGTAGGTGCGTTGTATTGCGTGATTCCTGCCGCAACGTCCATTGCAAAATTTTTCGGCGTATCGGAAAAGGTGATCGGGCTTACCGTCGTTGCGATCGGAACGTCTTTACCCGAGCTTGTCACCTGCGTAATTGCGGCGAGAAAGGGGGAGACGGATATTGCCGTAGGCGACATTGTGGGTAGCAATATTTTCAATATTTTAAGAACGTTGGGACTTTGTGCGGCAATCGTGCCTTTGAGCTTCGAGCCGTCCTTCTTGATCGACGGCAGCATTGCACTTGGTGCGGCGGTGCTACTGTCTGCGTTTGGTTATTTCAAAAGTCATAAAGTGCCCCGTATCGGCGGCTTGATTATGTTCCTTGCCTTCGTTGGGTATTACGTTTACCTGTTTGCATTGGCATAAGGAAAGAAGATTTTACAAATTTACGCAGAAATTTTTGCAATTCTCTGCAAAAACGCTTGCCAAAAGACAAAAAATAGTATATAATTATCGATGACTTCGAGCGTTCCGCTGCCTTTTGTTTGGGCGTGGTGAGGAATCACGCAGCGGGTTATGAA